>JBCCIS010000006.1 GCA_039028155.1 Pseudomonadota bacterium | reverse complement strand
GATGCCCTTGTCCTCGATCGCACAGTGGAATTTGCCGCGCTCGCTCCACTGGCAATCGATATTATGGGTCTGGACGAGCTCGCGCAGCCAGTCGATCGCGGCGTGGTTCAGCCGGCGCGTGCGGTGGTTGACCGTCTGGTCTTCGATGTCGGTCGAATCGACGTGATGGGGCAGGTCGATGATGAAACCGGCATTGCGGCCCGACGCGCCCTGGCCGGCGCGCTGGGCGTCAATCAGCACGATGTGTTTGTCCGGCATATGGCTCGCCAACTGCCGCGCGACTGCCATGCCGGTGAAGCCGGCGCCCAGGATCACCCAGTCGGCGTCCTTGTCGCCCTGCAGCGGCGTCGCCGGATCCAGCGGCGGCAGGGTGTTGATCCAGCCGCAATCCGTATCGTCGTTGGGCAGCACGCTGACGCGCATTGTTTAGTCCCTCCTGCCTTACGCCCCGACTTTCGGCCCCGCCGGCATTTCAGTCAATCAACGCCTGATTGACGAGCACGCGCAGTTCTCGGCGCAGCGGATAGGCCGAGGACGGGATGAGCTGGGTCAGGAAGATCGCGGTGATGTCTTCCTTCGGGTCGACCCAGAAGGCGGTCGAGGCCATGCCGCCCCAGGCGTATTCGCCCTTCGTCGCCATGACCTGCGCCTTGGCCGGATCGACGACGACCGAGACGCCGAGGCCGAAGCCGATGCCCTCGAACGTCGTCTCGTTCCAGGTCGCCTGACCCATATCCGTCAGATCGCCGGAGAGATGATTCATCGCCATGAAGTCGACGGTGCGCGAGCCGAGCACCCGCTCGCCCTCCAGTTCGCCGCGCCGGCGCAGCATCTCGGTGAACCGGTGATAGTCGCCAAGCGTCGACAACAGCCCGCCGCCGCCGGAAAAGCAGGTGACGTCGTTGGCGTAGAGACTGTCCTCAACACCGTCGACGCGGCGAAAACCATCGCCCTCCTGCTCGTAACACGGCAGGTAACGGTCGAGTTTGTCGGCGGGCACCTGGAAGAACGTGTCGTGCATGGCAAGCGGTTCGAACAGCCGCTCACGCAAAAACACGTCGAATGTCTTGCCCGACAAGACCTCGACCAGATGGCCGAGCACGTCGTTCGACACGCCATAGGTCCAGCGCGCGCCCGGGTGATGATCGAGCGGCATGTCGGCAAGCCGCGCGACGACCTGGGCGAGCGGCCCGTCCTGCGGCTCGAAGTCGACATGACGCTCCAGGTAGAGACGGGTCAGCGCATCGCCGCCGGAGAAGCCGTAGGTGAAACCGGCCGTGTGCATGAAGAGATCGCGCACGGTGATCGCGCGGCCGGCCGGCTCGGTGTCCATGCTGTGCTCGTCGGACCCGGTCCTGACCTCCATCTCGGCCAAGGCCGGGATGAAGGCGCCGACCGGATCGTCCATCTGGAACCGGCCTTCCTCGTAGAGCATCAAGGCGGCGACGGCGGTGACCGGCTTCGACATCGAATAGAAGCGCAGGATGGCGTCTTGCGCGACCGGCTTGGCGGCGTCGACATCGCCCATGCCGGCCTTACCGACATAGACGATGTTGCCGCCGCGCGCGACCAGGCTCATCGCCCAGGGCAGCCTGCCGGTGTCGACATAGGACCGCATCCACGGGCTGATGCGCGCCAGCCGTTCCGCCGACATGCCAACGTTTTCCGGCTGGGTCGTGACCTCGAGAACCATGGTCGTCAGACCTGCTCGTTGCTGAGGCCACGCGGGATCAGCTTCTCAGCGTCATAGAACGGTAGGTCGACGACCTCGACGTCATGTTCGCTGCCGTCCGGCAGGCGCACGGTGAGCGCGTCGCCCGGCCCGAAGCCCGGGCCGTCGAAGCGGACGTAGCCGACACCGCATTCCAGATAGGGCGACCAGGCACCGGCCGTCGTCCAGCCGACAGTCTTGCCGTCACTCAGCACTTCGGTGCCGCGCACCGGCGCGCCGCCTGGCACCTTGATACCGTAGAGCAGGCAAGTGCGGTCGGCTTTCTCCAGCGCCGCCTTGCCGATGAAGTCGGCCTTGTTGAAATCGACGAACTTGCCCAGCCCCGCCTGAAACGGCGTCATGGCGCTATCCATGTCGGTGCCGTTATCCAGAATGCCGCCTTCGATGCGGCGAATGCCCATGGAATCGAGGCCGGTGCCGATGATGCCGTGCGGCTTTCCCGCCGCCATCAGGTCGTTCCACAGCTTGGGGCCATCGATATCATCCAAGGTGTAGACCTCGAAGCCCATCTCGTTGGTCCAGCCGGTGCGCGACACCGCGACCTCCTGACCGCCGATCCGACAGATGACAACATCGAAATACTTGAAGGGTTGCGGCAGACCGTCATCGGCGGCGGCGGCCAGAACGTCGAGCGACTTCGGACCCTGGACCTGCAGGACCCAGGAATCGGGATCCCTTACCGTGACGTCCATGCCGACACCATGGGCCTTCAGCCAACCCAGGAAATCGCCATCGGCCTGGACGTAGAAGAACCGGTCCGGCGCCAGACGCAACAGGACGCCGTCCATCAGGATGCCGCCGTCTTCCTGACATGCCAGGCCGTAGCCGGCGCGCCCGACCTTCAGCTTCGCCATGTCGCGGGTCAGCACCCGGTCCAGCAGGCGCTCGGCGTCCGGGCCGACAATTTCGATCGGCGTCTCCGGCACGTCATACATCGCGACCGCGCGGCGCAGCGTCCAGTAGTTCGCGACGACATCGTCGCCGATGCTCCACGGATAGATCCGCCTGTTGTAGACGGCGACCAGCGTGCCGGGCGGCGCATAAGTGTCGAAAAACGGCGACCGCGCGAAGCGATGGGCGCGGATGTTGAAGGGCTGTTCGGCGGCGATCGGCATGGCGGCTCCCAACAAAAAAGGTGCCGCGACGCTATAGCCGCGCGGCGTCTAAATCCAGCGCGGAAGGTGCTGCAAGATCTCCCTCTCCCCTTGAGGGGCGAGGGAGAATGCTCAGCGGAAGATGGCATCGCCCAGTTGCGTCTTCTTAGCCGTCCACCCATGGAAGTCGAGGACCTCGATTCCGTAGCGTGTAATCAGATCGGCGAGGCCGCCGGAGACCATCTCGTGGTACTGCGGCAGACCGGTCTCGTAGACTACGACGTGAACCCTGGCGGGGTCGGGCTCGATGAGGTCGAGCACAGCCTCGCGCCCTTCCGGGCTCATGACGGTCATCAGATAGGCGCCGCCATGGCTGCCGCCCATCAGGCCATAGAGCTCCATGACGGATGATCAGGCGGCGGTCGCCTGGGCCTGGGCGGCGACCTGTTCCTTGACCTTCAGGAACCGGATGTCCGGCGCATCTTCTTCGGCCTTGTTCAGGTGCCAGGCGTTCCTCGCCAGGAAAACCGGCGCGCCCGCATGGTCCTCGGCCATGGCCGAACGGTTGGCGTCGGCGAAGGCCTTGACGGTCTGGTCCTTGTCGGCCTCCAGCCAGCGGGCGGTATAGAGGTTCGCGTTCTCGAACCGAACGGGCACGTCGTACTCCGTGCGGATGCGGTCGGCCAGAACGTCAAACTGCAGCGGCCCCATGACGCCGACCACCCAGTCGGCGTCCATCACCGGCTTAAAGACGCGCGCCGCGCCCTCTTCTGCCAGCTGCTGCAGCGCGCGGCCAAGGTGCTTCGCCTTCATCGGATCGGTCGAGCGGACACGCTGCAGGTACTCCGGCGCGAAGCTCGGGATGCCGGTAAAGGCGAGGTCCTCGCCTTCGGTCAGCGTGTCGCCGATATGCAGGTTGCCGTGGTTGGGGATGCCGACGATGTCGCCGGCCCAGGCGTCCTCCGCGACCTCGCGGTCCTGGGCCAGGAACATCAGCGGATTGTGCATGGTCAGCACCTTGTCGGTCCTCAGGTGCTGCAGCTTCATGCCGCGTTTGAAGTGACCGGAGCAGAGGCGCACGAAGGCGATGCGGTCGCGGTGCTTGGGATCCATGTTGGCCTGGATCTTGAAGACGAAGGCCGCGACCTTGTCCTCGGTCGGCGCGACCTCGCGCGTCACGGCGGGCTGGGCGCGCGGCGTTGGCGCGAAATCGGCCAGGCCCTGGAGCAGTTCGCGCACGCCGAAATTGTTGATCGCGCTGCCGAAGAAGACTGGCGTCAGGTTGCCGGCGAGATAGGCCTCGCGGTCGAACGGTGCCATCAGGCCGCGCGCCATCTCGACCTGCTCACGCAGGGTGGCGACCGCGTGGTCGGGCAGCAGCTCATCCAGCTTGGGATCGTCCAGCCCCTCACAGGCGATGCCGCCGTCATCAATCTTGTCGCCCTTGCCGCGCGCCATCAGGATCAGGCGGTCGTTCAACAGGTCGTAGCAACCCAGGAAGTCGCGGCCCATGCCGATCGGCCAGCTTGCCGGCGTCGTGTCGATCTGCAGCGTTTGCTCGATCTCGTCGATCAGCTCAAAGGGATCGCGGCTTTCACGATCCAGCTTGTTGATGAAGGTCGCGATCGGCATGTCGCGCAGACGGCAGACCTCGAACAGCTTGCGCGTCTGCACCTCTATACCCTTGGCCGCGTCGATCACCATGACCGCGCTGTCGACGGCGGTCAGCACGCGGTAGGTGTCTTCGGAGAAATCCTCATGGCCCGGCGTGTCGAGCAGATTGAAGGCCCGACCCTCGAAGTCGTAGCTCATGACAGAGGCGGAGACCGAGATACCGCGCTCGCGCTCCACCTTCATCCAGTCCGAGCGCGCACGCCGGGCATCGCCCCGCGCCTTGACCGCGCCGGCAAGCTGGATCGCGCCGCCAAACAGCAACAGCTTTTCGGTCAGCGTCGTCTTGCCCGCGTCCGGGTGCGAAATAATGGCGAAGGTGCGCCGCCTGGCGACCTCGTCGGCAATGGTCATGGTTCTGATCCGTTATCGGACCGGCGCCCAAAGCAATCTGCCGGTCTCCTCGGGCGTCTATGTCGTCTGTTTGGGCCGGTTTGTCCAGTCGGCCGCCGCTATCGGCCCTGTTTCAGGACGTGGTCGCGGATCAAGCCCAGAGTCCACCAGGCCGAGCGCACGGCGCCTTCCTGCCAGCCCGACCAATAGCTCAGGCCGTCCCCCGCCATGTAGACCCGCGCGGAAGTGTCGATCGGCTGGATCAGCCGTGCATAGGCCTCGGGCCGGGTCAACGTCATGTCGAAGACCTGGAGGCCGTACTGGTAGGGCTGGTTGTTCCACGACACCGAAAGGCCTTCCTCGGCATAGACGTTCTCCGTGAAGCCCGGGTGCAACAGCTCGCCGCCCTCGAGCGCCAGCTTGGTGCGGCCGGCGTGATCCAACTCACCCCACAGGAACGCCGGGCGATCGGACATGGGAACACTGTCGGGATCAAGGGCCGTGCGGTAGTCGCTGTCGGCATCGTAGACCTTGCCGTCCATATCGGTCGCATACATGTCGTACATATAGGCACCGGTCAGAATCCCGGTCGGACCGTGATAGCCGTCGGAGGGGTACCAAATCTGCTTGATCTCCTGGGTCGTCCAGCTGATGCCACCGAAGATCTGGACATCCGGGTCCTCCCAAAAACGTCGGCGTGCTTGCCAGCCGTACTTGCCGCTGAAACCGTAAACGATGGAGCGCAGCATGTCGGCGACCCCGCTCGCCAGCAGACCGTCCATGTTCATGGCATCCATGACATGCGGCGATGAGGTCACGACGACATAGTCAAAGGTCTCCCGGCCGCTGCCGCCCGGGCTCTTGTAGCCGACCGAGACCGTCGAACCCCCATCACCGGCGTAACTCAGGTCGGTCACGTCATGCTCCAGATGCACGCGCTCTCTAAGCTCGGTGCCCGCGACCTCTTGTGCAAGGAAGGCCTGCCAGATCATGTCCATGCCGCCGATCGGCTGAAGCAAGGGGAACTGCCACATGTATCGTTCGCCCAGATAGAGATCGGGCCAGAGATCGCCGGCATTGAGGAGTTCATCAAGCGCCAGCGGTTCGTGCAACAGGCCGGCATTGGTGCCGGCGCCCGGTTCGATTGCGTAGCCCGACCGTGATGTGTTCTGAAAGGCGCCGTCCGGCGTCAGGTCACCAAACATCGTTAGTAGTTCGCGAAGTTTCGTCACCGCCGATGGATCCGCCGCCGCCACGCCGGCCGGCACAGCCTTGTCGGCTGTGGCGTAAAGCATGGCGCCGAAGTAGCCCTGCAGGTCATACTGGAACCGGCGCATCTGAACCGGCGTGCCGCCGTTCAGGTCCTCCGCTTGCATGAGGTTGGAGTCACCGGAGAAGATAAAAGGCTCCAGCGGCACGCCAAACGTGCGGCAATAGTGCAAAACGCCCGTGTGATGCGTTGGAATGCGGCCGGGGCCGCAGTTCAAGTGGAGGTCGACGTAGCCGTCGCCGACACGATAGGGCGTGAACTGCGAGACCAGTTCGCCAACCTGCGCACCGCGTACCTCTGCCGGGATGAAATCGCAGTAACTGTCAGCCTTCACGAACGGGTTGTTGTCCAGGTACCACGCCCTGTAATCGGCGTCGGAAGGACGAACTGTCAGACTGCGGCCGCCATAGCGCTTCTGGCCTTCATAAACAGTCACGTCAAAACCGGCCTTCAACAGTTCATAGGCCGAAGTCAGACCGGCAATGCCGGCACCAATCACCGCGACCCGCTTGTTTTGACCGAAACCGTCGGGAAAGTCAGGCAAGTCCTGTGCTGCCGCCGGGGGAATGCGCAACAGGCCACCCAGCAAGGGCGAGTGAAGGCCGCCAGCCATCAGCGCCATGGCGGCGGCGTTTCTGAGGAAGCGGCGACGGGACAGCATCATACTGAGCGACCTCTTTGGAAGATGACGCAGGCGGCGCGGCGGCGGGGCACCACACTAGTATGCACCGGCGAAGGCGGCGACCATGACCTGGTGCGAAGGTGCCACCGCCATCAGGGCATCGATTTAGCCATCCTTCGGGCGCAAAAAGGGCTCAATCCGGCGCTTTGGGGGGTACTTGTGCCCTCAACCCATTGTGATTTCACCGAATTGAGGCTCCGCGCCATATGTTGGCCGTGGTCACTGACTGACCTGACGCGAATTTGCTATGGTTGCATCATTATGACGTCGAATCGCACTTTTGCCGCGCTTTTCCTTGCGACGGGCCTCATCCTGTCCGGCCCGGCGCTGGCCTATGACGTGACCAGCCTGGCCTCGCCCGGCGGTATGCAGGTGGAAGCTTGGATCGAGGGCGACAACCGCCTCGTCATCGGCCTCATTCCCAATGACGGCAATAAGCTGAACGGCCAGCTGGGCGTGGCCATCAGTGCCGAGGCATCCGATGCCTGGAACCAGGATCTGCCACTCGTCGTGACCGAGGACGGCGACTATTTCGAGTTCCCGTTCAGCGAGACCGTGTCGTTCGACCCGGATGCGCTGAGCGAGCCGACCGCGCTGTCGGTCGAGTACGGCACCTGTCAGCTCGCCGCCGCGATTTGCGTCTTCGAGGAAACCGAGGTGACCGTCCACCCCGGTGAAGACGGCGCGCCCTGGGTATCGCTCAGTAACGTCATGCCCTGATTGATTGGGCCGGCTGCACCGCAAACTAATCCGTCATTGTAGGTAGACTGTAGCCGGCGGCATAGGTCCGCCGGATTGCCGCGAGGCACGCCGCACGCGATGTCGCGTTGTCGAACCGTGAGGGATGTACCATCGGCAAGTCGTCGCCTGGTTCACCCGCGACCATCCAATGCGCGAGAAACTCGCCGGAACCGCCGCCGGTACCGATGCCGATGTTGAAGCCCGTCGCCAGCCACAGGCCGTCATGGCCGACGACCGGGCCCAGCAGCGGCAAGCCGTCGGGCGTGTAGCAGATCGGCCCGTTGTTGACCGCCTTGATGCCGGCCGATCCAAAGGCCGGCAGTCGTTCGATGACACGCAGCAGGTGCGGTTCCAATCGTTCGAGATCCGGTGGCAGGAGTTCTTCGGTGAAGTCCGGCGGTATGCCGTCTATCGCCCAGAACTCTGGTTCGGACTCATAGACGCCGCACAGAAAGCCGTCGCGCTCCTGCCGTGTGTTCGAGGGTGCAGCGGGATCACGCACGGTCGGCACCTCGAAGTCGAGCGCCTTTAGCTCCGGCACCGCGTCGGTAACGACCTCATGATGCTGCAGCGGATAAAGCGGAAGGTTGAGACCAAGTCCAAGCACCATCTCGCGCGCCCAGAAACTGTTGGCCAGCACGACGTGTTCGGCCATGACGTCACCTTCCGCTGTTGCAACCCGCCAACCGTCCCTCGTCGATGTTAGGCCGGTTGCCCCACGCCAGCGTTTGATTGTCGCGCCCCGCGACGTCGCCGCCTTGGCAAGCGCCTGGGTCGCGCCGGATGGATCGACATGGCCGTCGGTCGGGGTATGGGCCGCACCGAACAAACCGTCGGTCACAAGCAGTGGATGGATGTCGGCGATCTGCTCGCGCGTCACGACCCGATAGGGCACGTCCATCGTCCGATAGAGCGGTTCCAGATGCCGATAGAACGCCAGTTCGTCGTGGGACGTGGCGAGACGGAGGCTGCCGGCGGAATGAAACCCGATCGCTTGGCCGCTCTCGTCCTCGGCCGCCAGATAGGTCTTTACTGAGTTGATGAAGAGCCTCGTGATCGCTGGGTAATGCCCGAAAAACGTGGTGTTGCCGGCGGCATGCCATGTCGAACCAGACGTGAGATCGCGGCGTTCCAACAGTAGGGTGTCGGTCCAGCCGAGCCTGGCAAGCCAGTAGAGAACGCTGGCACCGACGATGCCGCCGCCAACGACGACGACGCGATAGTGATCGCTCATGCAGACGTCGGGCCTAAGGCGTCACGGTTAAGGTTGATCACATAGGTCGTCCGCAGGTCGGCGTCGAGGTCCGGATCGATATGCCAAGGCCGATGGCTCTCAAGGACTGCGTGGACCACGCGCGTCGCCCGCTGCGCGATGTCCAAGGCACCGGCCTCGGCCCAATCGTCGGGGTTCGAGCGGTCGGCCAGGCGCGGGTAAACGTACTCGGTCTCCATCAGATCCATGGTCTGCCTGGTGCCCAGGAAGTGCCCGGGTCCGGCGGTGACGTCGCTGATGAGGTCGACCGACAACGTCTCGTCGTTGACCTCGATACCGCGCGCGATACGGCGGATGTTCGACAGCATCTCGTCATCGATCACCATGGCCTCGAGAGAACAGCCCAAAAGGCTCGCCACCATGCCGGCGGACTCGTAGACCATGCCGGAACCCGACAGCGCGGCGAGCGCTATGGTCAGACCTTTTTCGAAACCCGCCTGATTGTCGGGCAACTTCGAATCGGTCATGCCTGCGCCCATGCCACCGGGGACGCCATAGAATGCCGCCATCTGGCCGGCGGCAGCGCCGAGCAGTGCCTGTTCCGCGCCGCCGCCGCTAAAGGCGCCGGTCCGGAGGTCGGACACGAATGCCCAATTGCCGAGAACGACCGGGTGGCCAGGCTTCATAAGGTTGATGATCGTCAACGAAGCCAGCACCTCCGCACAGATCTGTGCCAGCGTACCAGCCAGCGCAGCCGGTGCCGTGGCGCCGGCCTGCGGCCCGCTCTGACAGTGGATCGGCATGCCGATATCAACCGCAGCACAGGCGACATCCAGACTGTCGGGCGCGAAGGTCATGGGCGAAACGACCATGGTCGCGTGCACGGTGCAGAACGGCCGCTTGGCGAACCGCCCTTCGCCGCCGGCCAAGCCATCGAGCAATGGCACCAAACGTTCTACGTGCTCGCCCAGGGTGATGCTGGTCGCGATGTGCTTTCTGGTGCCGGCGGCGCAGGCATAGATGGTGTTGACGTCGAGATCGAAAATGTCAGCGATGTCGGTGGCGACGACAGGTCGCGCGAACCACTGAATGTTGGGCAGGGTGTCGCACAGCCGCGCGAGATCATAGAGGTCGCGAAGCGTGCTGGGACGATAGGTCCGCGATTCCAGATCGAGCATGCTGACCGCCGCACCGCCGGTGCAGAAATTGACCGTGCCGACCCGTGCTTCGAAGTCGAACACGGGGTCGCGCCCATGCACAACGACAGACGTTGCCGCGCGCGCCAAGACGTCTTCGACAAGCAATCTTGGAAACAGGAGGCGTCCGGTCTCTGACAACGAACAGCCATTCGCCAGGGCAACCGCCGCGACCCGTTCCGTCGGCTGCGCCATGCCGATCCGCTCAAGCAGATCGAGCGCGGCCTGATGGATACGCAGGACATCCGAGTCGCTCAACGGCGCGAACCGGGACCCCAGTTTGGTGCCCGTCTCCATCGTGGTTCGCTCAGCTGTCTCTTTGCGCTGAAGGCGGCGGGCCTGGCGGCCCCCCTGGCGTTTGGTTGCCGTGCCGGCGTTTGTCATTGATTTGATTGTTCCATATTACAGAACTACTTGCCTGTAATACGGAACTCTGGCTTACTGCCTGTGCGAAGTCAATTCGCGCCGCGACAATGGGGGTCATGGCGATGAGTTCGATCGTTGCGAAATCAGCCGGTCTGCTGGACATCGTGTGCGCCAACAGCACACCGTTGACCTTTACTCGTTTGGTCGAGCTGTCCGGCATGACGAAAAGCTCGACGCACCGGATCCTCTCGGTCCTGGTCGCCGAACGCCTCCTCTCGTTCGACCCTGATCGGCAGACCTATCAGCCCGGCGTTAGGCTACTCGGCTGGTCGAGTCGTGCGCTCAGCGCGAACGACCTTCCCAGCGTCGCCTCCGACATCATGGAATCGCTCAATCGGAACACAGGCGCGCATGTCTGTCTGTCGGTGCTTGCCGGCAACACGGTCCTCTTTATCAAGACCGTCGACAGCATCGAACCCTATCGACTGGCGCCGCGGGTCGGTGAGTATTCGCAGATCCATGCCAGCGCCGCCGGCAAGGTCATGTTGGCCCATCTGCGCCCGGCCAAACGCGACGCCATAGTTGCCGAGATGAACCTGGAGAGATGCACGGAGAACACCATCACGTCGCGTCGCGCATTTGCCAAAGAGCTGCGCGATGTCGCCAAGCGCGGGATCGCGCTGTGCGACCGCGAGGAGTTCCTTCTGGTCAACGGTATCTCGGCGCCCGTCTTCGGACATCACGGCGAGGTAATCGCGGCGATGAGCCTGTGGGATCTCGTCGAACGCAATCCGATCAATGCGCTACTACGCCATGAGGAGGACCTTCGGGCAGCCGCCCGTGCTCTATCGGCGCGCCTCGGTGCCCAGGACGGCATGCCGGACGCAGCCTGATGGATCGTGTCGCGCATGCATCTCGGTCAACACCTGGCGCAGATCGCATAACCGTCTCGGGGACTAGGCAACCTACCGAATAGGTGGCGGATGCCGAGCCGTCCGCAAAACGATCAACAATGATGACAAAGGGAAGGATCAGGTCATGAAAGCAAGATCAGTTTTGGCAGGCCTCACCATGTTGCTGGCGTCAGCTACGGCGGCGCCCGCGATTGCCGCCGACATTGTCGTCGGCGTCCCCAACTGGCCGTCTGTTCGGGTGACCGCGCACATCGTGAAGGTCGTCCTGGAAGACAACCTGGGTGTCGAGGTCGAACTGCAGCAAGGCACCAACCCGATTGTCTTCGAGGCGATGGATCAGGGGTCGATGCATGTTCATCCAGAAGTCTGGCTGCCCAATCAGCAGAACCTGCACGACCAGTATGTGGTGGAAGCGCAGACCGTTGAGATGAACCCCAACGGCGTACCCGCGTTCACGGCATTTTGCGCAACTAAGTACACAGCTGACGAGCATGGCGTCACCAGCCTCACCGACCTCACGGATCCAGAGAAAGCCGCGCTGTTCGACACCGATGGCGACGGCATGGGCGAAATCTGGATCGGTGCGTCCGGTTGGGCGTCGACCAATATCGAGAAGATCCGCGCCAAGAGCTATGGCTTCGATCAGACCATGAACCTGCTTGAGATGGACGAGACCCTGGCGCTCGCCGCACTCGACGCGGCGGTCGAGGCGAACGACCCGTTTGTCATGATGTGCTACACCCCCCACCACATGTTCTCGCTGCATGACCTCGTGCCGCTGAGCGAACCAGACCACGACCCGGAGAAATGGGTCATCGTCCAGCCCACCGATGACGCTGACTGGCTCAACATGTCGAGCGCACCGGTTGCGTGGCCGGCGCCGCAGCTGCACCTGCACTTTGCGAAGTCACTGCGCGAGACCAATCCGGCAGCAGCGGAGTTACTCTCCAACATGGCCTTCGACACCGATCAGTTGAGCGCGATGACCTATGCTCTGGTTGTCGATGGGGTCGACCCTGAGGAATACGCGAGGAATTGGGTCCAGCAGAACTCCGACACTGTCGACTCCTGGCTCCAATAACATTCCGTCGTGTTCTAGGCTGAGCGGTCCGCCCCTTTCTAACGGGCGGCCGCTCTTCTCTTTGATCGCGCCCTGCGGGTCGCCGTGTCATTGACCTTACCGCTCGTGGCAATGACAACACCATAATCATCGCGTGCGGCCTTTCGGCTTAAGAGACCGGCCGCGACGTCGCGCTGCACATCCTCAGGCGGCCGCTCGAACGGGTCGCCGTAACCGCCGCCGCCAGGCGTCTGAAAGATCAGCCGTTCGCCGGCCGGGATCTGCTGCTGGCCCTTGCCGCTGAAGACCTGGCCGGAAGCCAACGCGATGTGGCCCGGCGCGCCGCTCGATCCGCCATCGCGGCCGAGCGCCGGATACTTGATCCGGTCGACCGACGCGAACAGTGAAAATGGCACGCCTTCCCGGTTCTCCACCTCGATGATCTGCCCAAGGCCCCCGCGCATGCGTCCGGGACCGCCGGAGTCTTGACGAAGTTCGCGGCGGCGGATCAGCAGCGGTGTGATGCTCTCACTGATCTCGACCTGGGATCCATAGACACCGCTCGGATATCCCGTCGCTGACAGACCGTCCTTGGCCGGGCGTGCGCCGGTGCCGCCGTTATGGGTCAGCTCGATAGCAAAGGGTGTCGCGTTGCCGCGCCCGCCCGCGTCGAAGCCGCCGCGGATGGGCAGGTCATACATGCATGAAGAGCCTTCAGCCGGTATCTGACCTGGCAGGGCTTGGTGCAGGCAGCCGAAGACCAAGTCCGGCATGATCTGGCCGATGATATGGCGCTGTGCAACCGGCGCCGGACGCTGTGCATTAAGGATGCACCATTTCGGTCCGGTAACACGAAACGGCGCCAGCGAGCCCGCGTTGTTGGGAACTTCCGGCGCCACGATGCAGCGCAACCCGAATACCGAATAGGCCGTCGCGTAGTTCAGCGGCACGTTGATGCCGTAACGCGAGCATGGCGAGCTGCCGTCGAAGTCGACGAGGATGTGGTCGTCGTGGACGCTGAGGCTGGCGACCAGTTCGATCTCGAAGTCGTAGCCGTCCAGCATCATGGTGTTGCGATAGACGCCGTTCGGGATCTCGCGAATCGCCTCGATCGTGACCTCCGACGATCGCCCGATGATGTAGTCAGCAAGCATGTCCAGGCGATCGATGCCGAACTCCGTCATCATCGCCGCGAGGCGATCGGTCGCGACATCGCAGCACGCGATCAACGCATAGATGTCGCCCTCGTTCTGCGACGGCGAGCGGGAGTTCGACTTGATAAGGGTGAGCAGTGTCTCGTTGATCGTACCGGCATCGACCAGCTTGATCGGCGGGATCAGGAGACCCTCGTCGAAAACATCGCTGCCGTCCGGTCCCATGCCCAGACCGCCGAGATCGACGAGATGGGATGTGCAGGAGACCAGGCCGACCAACTGTTTACCTTTGAACGACGGCTGCACCAGAACGAAGTCGTTCAGATGGCCAGATCCCAGCCAGGGGTCGTTGGTGAGGTAGGTGTCGCCGGGGCGCATGGTCTCCAGTGGAAACGCCTCGATGAAGTACTTGACCGATTCAGCCATGGTGTTGATGTGACCGGGCGTGCCGGTCACCGCCTGGGCCAGCATGTTGCCCTTAAGATCGAAGACGCCCGCGGAGATATCGCCGCTTTCGCGCACGATCGGGCTGAACGCCGCGCGCATCAGGGTCTCCGCCTGTTCATTGACGACGGACAACAGCCGGTTCCACATGACCTGAAGGTCGATGGCCGCGGCTTGCGAGATCTTTTTCATGACCTTCCTCCCGCCTGCGCATGTCGGTTCATCACGATGTTGCCGCCACGGTCGATCACCGCGTCGAAACGGGGACCGACCAGTGTCGTCGTCTGCGGCTCGACAATCAGTGCCGGTCCTTCGATACGGTCGCCTACCCTAAGGTCGTCACGGTCAAAGGACAGCACCTTGGACGCCCGCTTCGCGCCGCCAAGATAGATCGAGGCGCTGCCGTTGGCGGCCGGCTGTGTTGTCTTGCCGGACTTGCGCAGCTTTGCGACCGCCGTCTCCTCGGTCGACACGGTGACCGCCCAGTTCAGGATCTCGATGTCGACATTGGGCACGGTCCGCCCGAAGAGCTTCAAGTAGAGCGCGGTATAGGTCTCCAGCAAAACGGTGCCGGTCTTCGCGCTGATGCGGCCGTTGGGTACGGGCACCTCGAGCTCATGGCCCTGACCTTCGTAGCGCATGAAAGCGACGCGGCTCTTCTGCAACGCCCCCTTGGGCGCGCCCGCGCGCACCACCCCGGTCGCCTTCTTTTCCATCGCCGCGAACAGGCGGGCGACGGCCGGTGCGTTGAACGTCTCGATGGTCATGTAGAGGCTACGGATAATCTCGAACGAAATCGGCGCGCTCAGGAAGCCGACCGCGGAGCCGACGCCGGGATCACGCGGGATGATGATCTGCGACACGCCGATCTTGTCGGCGACCCGGCTGGCGTGAAGCGGCCCGTTGCCGCCGAACGCGATCAGCGATCGCGTCGTCAGCTCCTTGGCGTGCTCGACAGCGTGGACGCGCGCGGCGTTCGCCATGTTCTCGTCGACCATCTGCGCAATGCCATAGGCCGCCGTCGCGGTGCCGACGCCGAGCCGCTCGCCGATCTGTTCATCGACCGCAGCTACCGCCGCTTTCTTATCGAGGGTCACGCGACCTTCGGCGAACTTCTTCGGATCGATCAGGCCCAGCGCAACGTCGCTGTCGGTCACCGTCGGCGCCTCGCCACCGCGCCCGTAGCAGACCGGGCCGGGGTCGGCGCCGGCGCTTTCCGGGCCCACGGCGATACGCTCAAGCGAGTCGACCGTCGCGACGGAGCCGCCGCCCGCGCCGATCTCGATCATCTCGATCACCGGGATGCGCACCGGCAGGCCGCTTCCCTTCATGAAGCGGGCAGCACGCGCGATTTCGAACTCGCGCGACTTCTGCGGCTTCGCGTCGTCGATCAGGCAGACCTTCGCCGTTGTGCCGCCCATGTCGAACGACACGGCTTCGCGCAGGCCGCACTGGCGTGCGATGGTCGCGGCCAGGATGGCGCCGCCGCTGGGGCCTGACTCGACCAAGCGAATGGGAAACCGCACCGCCGTGTCGACCGTCGTCATACCGCCGCCCGAGGTCATGATGTAAAGCGGGCAAGTGAACCCCTCGCGTGCAAGTTCGCTCTGAAGCTCATGCAGGTAACGGCTCATCAACGGCTTGATATAGGCGTTGGCGATCGCCGTGCAGCAGCGGTCGTATTCGCGGATCTCCGGACAGACCTTCGATGACAGCGTGATCGAGATGTCGGGATGGCGCGCACGGATCAGTTCGCGAAGCCGTTCCTCGTGCGCCGCATTGGCGTAACTGTGCAGCAGACAGATTGCCAGACTTTCGACGCCATCGATCTTCAGCTGTTTGACGAGGTCGTCGATCTCGGACTCATCGAGCGGTTCGACCACATCGCCGTTCGTATCCAGGCGTTCGGCAATGGTGTAGCAGCGCTCGCGCGGCACCAGCATGTCGGGCTTGTCGAGATTGATTGCGTACTGGTCATAGCGCCGCTCGTAGGCGATCTCCAGGATGTCGCGAAAGCCGCGCGTGGTGATCAGACCGAGCTTCGCGCCCTTACGTTCGATCAGCGCGTTGGTCGCCAGCGTCGTGCCGTGGACCACAGACGCGACGACACCCGGTTCGATGCCGCTATCGGATAGGATGGTGTGCACACCCTCCAAGACGCCATCGACCGGATGGGGTGCCGTCGTCAGAGTTTTGGCGGTGATCAAAGAGCTGCCGACGGCAAGCGCCGTGTCGGTGAACGTGCCACCGATATCGATCGCAAGCCGGGCGGTGCGTTGTGTAGCCATCAGCTGGACAACGCCCAGGCGGCGCACGTGTCGTTAAAGGACATGGTTCGGCCTCGGTAACCGCGACAACAAGGAAACGCGTCTACTCATCGCCGAATTGTCCACTGGACGCCAACAATCAAACGACATGAGCGGACCCGCTTCCGACTCGCTGATGCCACGTGAAATCGACGTCAGATCTCAGAAAACCTAGTTCTTTGCTGCTCTCATCGCGTCAGCATGCGGATCGTCCGACGGCAACAAAGTCGACATCATGACGCGATCCTCGCTGGGCGGCAGACCGAACAATCGACGATAACAGCGCGCGAAATAGGAGGTCGATTCGAAGCCGCAGGCCGCCGCGACCTCCAGCACCGGCATGGATGTTCCCTTCAGCAGCGTCCGCGCGCGGTGCAGGCGAAGCTGCAGGTAGTAGGCGCGCGGCGTGCAGTTCATGTGGCGGCGGAACAGGCGTTCCAAATGGCGCACGGATATGTCGATGGATCGCGCGATCGCCACCAAGCTGACCGGCACCTCCAGGTTCTCTTCCATCACCTCGACGGCACGCACGATCGCGCGGTGCCGAATGCCCAGGCGGAACGGTAGTTCCGAGCGCTGGTGTTCGCGTTCCGACCGGATCTCTTTAACGATGACCTGTTCGGCGACTTTCAACGCCAGCTCGATGCCGTGGCGCACAGCCACCATGGACAACAGCATGTCCATGGCCGATGTGCCGCCGGAACAGGTGAAGATGGATCGATCGATCTCGAAGATCTCCGTCGAGACATCGAGATCAGGATAGGTCTCACGGAACGCGGCGAGGTCCTCCCAGTGGATTGTGCAACGCCGGCCGTCGAGCAGGCCGGCGCGCGCCAGGACCCAGGTGCCGGTAGAAATCGCGCCTACTCTGGCGCCATGCGCGTGCTGCCGGCGCAGCCAGGCGCCGACGCGGTCGTCATCGAACTGGTTGCCGCCGATACCGCAGCACACGACGATCGAGGACGATGCCGGGGCATTGTCGAGCGTATAGTCGGCGGCGACCTTGAAGCCGCTCACGCTGTCGACGGTGCCCGGCTCGACGCCGATCGAAAACCAGCGATAGAGCGGGCGGCCGCTGACATAGTTGGCCATCGCAAGCACATCGGCGGCCGACGACAGACCGACGAAGGAGAACCGCTCGATCAGAAGAAAGCCGAAGGTCTCGGTTTCCAGACTGTCGGCAAGATCGTCACGGTCAGGGGACATGGCCACACGGTGCGGTGCCGCGCCATCACGTGGCCGGCGGTCAAGGCTGGGCCGCTTTTGGGCGGCGTCAGGGCCTAGTCTGCGCCCAGGTAAGCCACACAATCCATCTTAATCAGCATGTCCCAGACTTGGCCCGCGCCGACGGTGAGCCGCGCTGGATAGGGCTCGGCGAAGTATTCGGCATAGACGGCGTTGAACGCCTCGTAGTCCGAACTCTCCTGCAGATAGACGCTCATCTTGACGACATCATCCAGGGTCGCGCCGCAGGCCCGCAGGATCGCCTCGATGTTTGCCATGGTGTGGCGCGTCTGCTCGGCGACCGTCGCGCCCTGAATGGCGTGGGTATCGGGATGCAGCGCGCCGATGCCCGACAGGAAGACGAAGTCGCCGGCCTTGACCGCCGGCGCGTAGGGACCGGCGCCAAAGGGCGCATCGTCGGCGATTACGGCTGTTCGCGGCATGGCGCCACCTCCTCAAAACGGTTGGTGGCCATGATGCGGCGCGGGTTGGACAACGAGCGGTTGGCCAGCGACATCCAGACGCCGGCAAACGACTCCTTGCTGTAGGGCTGCTGACCTTAGCTCGGCACGTTGTGCCAGGCGCCATCAAGGCCCAGAAACTCCGCACCATCGGCGCGATAGAACGAGGCTGCACCCGCATCCTTCAGGACCCGCAGCATTTGCGGCAACGGCTTGCCCTCGCCTTCCAAGCGCTCGATCACGGCACTGGGACCGATGATGTCGAGCATCTGAAACGGCCCGTTCTTCCAGGCGAAACCCCAGCGCATGGCGCGGTCGATGTTGACGATGTCGTCAGCGATCTGCGGCACCAGATTGGCGGCATAGAGCAGCGCGCCGCCCATCAGATCGCGGGCGAAGGCGCCCTGGGTGTCATCCGAGTTCATCAGCGAGACCAGTTCACTGTGGCTTTCGGCCAACGCGACCTCATCGGCCAGTCGCCAGTCGCCGGCATCCAGATCGAAAACCTCTTTCAACCGACCGCCGTCCTCGGTCTTGGTGACGCGATAGAAGCCGCCGCCGGTCTTGCGGCCCAACTGACCGCGCTCCAGCATCGCCTGTTCTTCCGGCGGGAACTTGGTATAGGCGTGACCGGGGTCGCCCTGGGGCAGGTTGATCGCCAGGTTCTTGCCGACGAAGTCCATGACGTCTAGGCCGATCAGGTCGATCAGGCCATAGAGACCTGTCGGCGGCAGGCCGACCGGCATCGACATCAGCGCGTCGATCGTTTCCATCGAGAGCCCGGCGCCGCGCGCTTCCTTCGCCTTGTGCAGTCCCGACAGCATCCAGAAACAGCCGATGCGGTTGCCGATGAAGTTGACGGTGTCCTTGGCGTGGACGACGCCCTTGCCCAGCTTCTCGGCGCCGAAACTCGCCATCGCCTGGATGACATCCGGCGTCGTCTCCTCGCCCGGCACGACCTCCAACAGCTTCATCACCTTCACGGGATTGAAGAAGTGGGTGACCACGACGTCGCGGCGCAGGCGCTCGGGCATGCCTTCGGTGATGTCGCGCAGCGGGATACCCGATGTGTTGGTGCTGACCACCGAACCCTCATCACGGGCCGCCTCCAACTTCACGAACAGATCGCGTTTGGTGGCGAGATCCTCGATCACCGCCTCGCAGATCCAGTCGTAGCCGGCTATGCGGTCGAGGTCGTCAAAGGTGCCGGTTTCGATCAGCTCGGCCTTGGCCGGGTCGTCCAGCGCCGGCGCGCGACCGCCGGTAATCCGCTCCATCGACTTGTCGACGGCCTCCTGGTTGATATCCAGAAGCAGCACCTTGCAATCGGACATGGCGCAGGCGCCGGCAATGCCGGCACCCATGGTGCCGCCGCCCAGAACGGCAACCGAGGTGATCTCGCGGGTCATGATGGTCGCTCCCCAAACGTTGTCCGGCGTTACCTAACCCAATTTCCCCCGACTTGGAAACGCCGCCTGATCGTGATCGTCCTCGTGCCTGGACCGCCGGTCACGGGGCGTTTAGGGTCGCCGCCGACAGCTCCAGGAGGCCGCCGATGGCACTACCCAATTATCCAGGTTTCGACACGCTGACGCTGCATGCCGGCCAGCAACCCGATCCCGTAACCGGCTCGCGCGCCGTGCCGATCTACCAGACGACATCCTATGTCTTCCGCGACGTCGATCAGGCCGCCGCGCTCTTCAACCTGGAGCGGCCGGGCCACATCTATTCGCGCATCTCGAATCCGACCGTGGCGGTGCTGGAGGAGCGGGTCGCCGCGCTCGAGGGCGGCGTCGGCGCCGTCTGCACCGCAAGCGGACAGGCGGCGCTGCATCTGGCGATAGTGACGCTGATGGACCAGGGCAGCCATATCGTGGCGTCCGGCTCGATCTATGGCGGCAGCCACAACATGTTCAACTACACCCTGCCGCGCTTCGGCATCGAGACGACCTTCGTCAACCCGCGCGACACCGAGGCGATCAAAAATGCCATCCGGCCGGAGACCCGGCTGATCTTCGGCGAGACGCTCGGCAACCCGGGCCTGGAGGTGATGGACATCCCCAAGGTCTCGGTGATCGCGCACGATCACGGCATTCCGCTGATGGTCGACAACACCTTCGCCTCGCCGGCGCTGGCCCAGCCGCTGACCATGGGCGCCGACATCGTCATGCATTCGGCGACCAAATTCATGGGCGGGCACGGCGTCGCCATCGGCGGCGTCATCGTCGACCGCGGCGCCTTCGACTGGGAGGCGTCGGGCAAGTTCCCGACGCTCACCGAACCTTACGCCGGCTATCACGGCATCGACTTCGCCGAGGAGTTCGGGCCCAACGCCTTGCTGATGCGCGCGCGGGCCGAGGGTGTGCGCGATTTCGGCGCCTGCCTGAGCCCGACCAACGCCTTTCACATTCTGCAGGGCGTCGAAACGCTGCCGCTGCGTATGGCGCGCCATGTCGAGAACACGAGGAAGATCGTCGCCTTCCTGGACGGCCACGACGCCATCGAATCTGTTGGCTATCCCGAGCTGGAAAGCCATCCCGATCACGCGCTCGCCAAGAAGCTGTTGCCCCACGGCTGCGGCGCGATCTTCAGCTTTGTCTTGAAGGGCGGGCGACCTGCGGGCGCCAAGTTCATCGAGGCGCTGCAGCTTTTCTCCCATCTCGCCAATGTCGGCGACGCGAAGTCGCTCGTCATTCATCCGGCCAGCACGACGCATCAGCAGATGGATGCCGCCGCACTGGAAGCAGCCGGCATCTCCGAGGGCCTGGTCCGGCTCTCGGTCGGGCTGGAGGATCCGAACGATCTGATCGAGGATCTCGAACGCGGCCTGCGTGCCGCCAAGAAGGTTTGAGGCGATGGCGCTCGATCTCACCGTCGACGGCAAAAAGGTCTTCGCGGCGACCGGGGGCAAAACCTTCGACCCCAGCCTGCCGGTCATGATGTTTGTCCACGGCGCCAGCATGAACCGGACGGTCTGGGCGCTGCCGGCGCGTTACTTCGCCCATCACGGTTATGCGGTGATGGCGGTCGACCTGCCCGGGCACGGTAACTCGGAAGGCCCGCCCCTGCCGACCATCAGCGCCATCGGCGACTGGCTGATCGCCGCCCTGGACGCGGCCGGCGTCGAACGCACCACGCTGGTCGGACACTCCATGGGCACCCTGCCCCTGATTGACGCGGCCGCGCGCCACGGCGATCGCATTGAGCGTGTCGTGCTGCTCGGTACGTCGGTGCCGATGCCGGTCGCCGATGCGCTGCTGGATAACGCCGAGGCCAACAACCACGCGGCGTTCGACATGGTGACGCTGTGGGGCTTCAGCAAAAAAGCACAGATCGGCGGCAACCGGGCGCCCGGCACCTGGGTGACGGAGACCGGCCTGCGTTTGTTGGAGCGCGGCGCACCGGGCGTGCTGCACAACGACATGAAGGCCTGCAACGACTATCAGTCGGGCCTCGAAGACGCCGCCAAGATCGCCTGCCCGGCGGTCCTCATCCTGGGCGACCGCGACATGATGACACCGCCGCGCAACGCCAAGAGCCTGATGGAGGCGTTGCCCAACGGCCGCATGATTGTGCTCAAGGGCTGCGGCCACATGATGATGGCCGAGCAGCCGGACGAGACCCTTGACGCCATGATCGAGGCGATGGCGCCCTAAAATCGACTGTCCCATAACGGGACCCAGATAACCGAATCGAAGCAGTTTCAGCGCTGGACGGGCCCCATGCCCGCCGGCGCTTTTGCTGTTCGCCACAATTTCGCTTGATTTGTCTCCAAACATCCCCATGTGTATACAAATGTAAACATTCGCTGACATAAGCTTGGAGGCTTCAGCCCCGTGCCCAACAAGACCGTGCCCTTGAGCGTCCGTATCTCGGAGGCGGACGCCGATTTTCTCAACGGCCTCGCCATACCCGGTGCCACGACCCACAGCGAAAAGCTGCGCGCCCTGATTGCCGAGGCGCGACGAAGACGGTCAGGAAACCGCAGTTATGCTGATGTTCTGGCCGTTTTGCAGGATATCGAAGCGCCGGCCGAGCGCCGGCTGCGGGATGCGGAGGGCCGCGTGAAGCAGCACTCCGAACTGCTGGCCCAGGCAGCATCCTGGCTGCCGGACACCATGGCCTACCTGATGGGCAATCTGCCCAACGCCGACGACGAGGAGGCGGCGGACAAGCTTCAGAAGCTGGAGGACGGCCTGGCCGACAGGGTGTTTGTTTTTGTTGAGCGGGTGTTACGTATGGCGGTAACGCGGCACAACCCTTGCTACGATAGCTCGGCTATCTCGCGCCGCATGGAACCCGTGGTTGAGCTTTGTGACATCATTCGTGCCCAACTAGAGACGGAGAAAGGAAGGACCGATGGCTGATAATCTTGGATCACGCGTTGGCCGTCTGATCAGCGGCGCTGCTAATCAGGTAATCGACGCGGCAGAGAACATGGCGCCCGAAGCGGTCATGGAACAGGCCGTGCGTGAAATCGACAAAGGCATCGACGACGTCCGCGCCGAACTCGGCAAGGTCGTCGCGCGCAAGCACCTGGCGTCGAACCGGCTTGCCGACGAGAACGCCAAACACAACGCGCTTTCCGAAAAGGTCCAGCTTGCGATCAAGGAAGGCCGTGAGGACCTGGCCGAGACGGCGGTTGGCAAACTGCTCGATATCGAGGCGCAGATCCCGGTGCTCGAACAGTCGATTGCCCAGGCCGGCGAAGACGAAGCTGAGATGGAAGGTTTCATCACGGCGCTTCAAGGCCGCAAGCGCGAAATGCAGGACGAGCTCGCTCAGTTCCGCAAAGCGCAGAAGCAAAGCGGAGCGCAAAGCGCGACCGGCGGCAGCCCGGCCGGCCCCAGTGTCGCCGAGTCGGTGAGCCGGGCCGAGAAAGCCTTCGACCGCGTGATGGAGCGTTCGGCGGGTCTTGCCCCCGGCAGCTCGACGCCTGACGCGAAGACGGCCAAAGAGCTCGCCGAGCTCGACGACCTCTCGCGCAAGAACCGCATTCAGGAGCGGTTGAGCCAATTCAAGTCAAGCGCGTCCTGATCGCGCCCGAGGAGGGATAACCACCACCATGTCCAGCCTGTTGCAGCCCGAGAACGTTCTTTTCACGACGGCCATCGTCGTGATGCTCGGCATCGCCGTGCTTGAAGGCGTCGCGACACTGCTGGGCATGGGCATGTCGTCGTTCATCGACAACATGCTGCCCGACACGCCCGACGTGGACGTGGATCTGGATGTCGACATGGATGTCGATATGGACATGGACCTCGATGCCGATGCGGCTATCGACGCACCGGAGCTCGGACATGCCAGCGCGCTGTCGTCCCTGTTGGGTTGGCTGTGCATCGGCAAGGTGCCGGCGCTGGTTCTGCTCGTCGTCCTGCTGACCGTGTTCGGTCTGGGCGGGCTGATCGTGCAGTCGATCATCGTCGGCGTCATCGGTGGCCCCCTCACTGCGTGGATCGTCGCGCCCATCGTGTTCATCGCCAGCTTGCCGGTGGTGCGCATGTTCGGGCTCGGCTTCTCCAAGCTCATACCGAAGGAGGAAACATCCGCGGTGACGCGCGACAGCTTTATCGGCCGCGTCGCCACCATTACCCTGGGCACCGCCAAGAAAGGCATGCCGGCCCAGGCCAAGCTCACCGACCAGCACGGCCAGACCCACTACGTCATGGTCGAGCCGGATGTCGACGGCGACGTCTTCGATTCCGGCGACCAGGTGCTCTTGGTCAGCGGCGAAAGCGCGGTCTTCCGCGCCATCACGGCGACCGGTGCGGTGCTCGATACCGATAGCTAAGCCAGCGCAAGAATGGCGGCCGTTAACCCCCTGACGACCAACAGACTGGAGTAGAGACCATGGCCATTATCGACATCCTTATCTTAGCAGGCATCGCCCTTGTCGCCCTGCTAACCATCGGGCTGATCATGGCGCGGCTCTACCAGCGCGCGACCAAGGAAATCTCGTTCGTGCGCACCGGCATGGGCGGTCAGAAGGTCGTCATGAACGGCGGCAGCCTGGTCTTCCCGGTGCTGCACGACACCATTCCCGTCAACATGAACACGCTGCGCCTGGAAGTGCGTCGCAACGATCAGCAGGCGCTGATTACCCGCGACCGCATGCGTGTCGACGTGCTGGCGGAGTTCTATGTCCGTGTCCAGCCGACCGCGGACTCGATTGCGGCCGCTGCCCAGACGCTGGGCAAGCGCACCATGCATCCGGAATCCTTGAAGGAACTGGTCGAAGGCAAGTTCGTCGACGCCTTGCGCGCGGTCGCCGCCGAGATGGCGATGGAGGAACTGCACGAACAACGCGTCCAATTCGTCCAGAAGGTCCAGACAGCGGTTTCCGAGGACCTGTTGAAGAACGGTCTGGAGCTTGAATCCGTGTCGCTGACCGGCCTCGACCAGACCGACCGCGACTTCTTCAACCCCAACAACGCGTTTGACGCCGCCGGTCTGACCAAACTGACCGACGAAATTGAAGACCGCCGCAAGCGGCGCAACGAGATCGAACGCGACACCAAGGTCGCGATCGAGTTGAAGGACCTGGAGACTGAGCGCCAGTCACTGCAGATCGGCCGCGACACCGAATACGCGCGCCTCGAACAGACCCGCGAGGTCGAAGTGCGCCGCGCCGCCCAGGTTGCCGAGATTGCCAGGGAGCAGGCCGAACAGGAGCGTGAGGCCGAACAGGCGCGCATCATGGCGACCCGCGACGTCGAGCAGTCGAAGATCGAGGCCGAGCGTGAGGTCGAACAGGCGCGCATTGAGAAAGACCGCGAGGTCAAGGAGCGCGACATCAACCGCAACAAGGCAGTCGAACTGGCAAACCAAGACCGCGAGATCGCCGTCGCCGAGAAGTCGAAGGCGCAATCGGTCGCCCAGGCCGAAGCCGACCGCGCGCGCGCCGAGGCAGTGCGCGAGGAGGAACTCGTCATCACCTCGCGCGAGACCGAACAGGCCGAGCGTCAGAAGATCGTCGAGCTGGTCGAGGCGAGCCGTGTCGCCGAACGCGACGCGATCAAGATCAAGGTCGCTGCCGAGGCCCAGAAAGAGGCCGCCAATGACGAGGCCGACGCCATCCGCACGCTCGCGGAAGCCGCGTCGGAAAAGGTGCGCATCGAGGCCACCGGCGAATCGGAGGCCGAGAAGCTGAAGGCCGTTGCGGCGGAGATCCGCTACGCGGTCGAAGCGGCCGGGCGCAAGGCGCTCAACGAGGCCGACAACACGCTGACCGAAGAAATCGTCGCGATGAAGGTGAAGCTCGCCATCATCGAGAACCTGCAGTCGATCATCCGCGAATCCGTCAAGCCGATGGAGCAGATCGACGGCATCAAGATCGTCCAGGTCGACGGCCTGACCGGCAACGGCAATGGCGGCGGCGGCAACGGTGGCGCCGCCGTCGAAGGCGCCGGCGCCGGCGGTGGTGCCGGCCTCGCTGACCAGGTGGTCGCCAGCGCGCTGCGTTATCGCAGCCAGGCGCCGCTGATCGACGCGCTGATGAAAGAGGTCGGCCTCAACGCCGACAACCTCGACGGGTTTGTCGACAGCTTGAAGGACGAGGTCGGCCGTAGCGACGCGGGGGACTAGGGCCCGCGCAAGGGGCGGCTTCGGCCGCCCCCTCAGACGAAGGAGGAACGTGGCATGAGTCTTCTGTTGTTCCTTGGTGTACCTCTCATCTTTGTCGGCGGCTGTCTGACCGCCGCCGGCTTCATCCGGCCCGGCAGCCACGCGTTCATCAGCGGCTACGGCCCGAAGCAACCGGTCGGCAGCCGCGCCTACCGCCAGCCCTTCGACCCCGGCAGCCGCAAACGGCGCATCACACTGGGCCTCAAACTGTTTGCTGTCGGCGCCGTTCTTGTGGTGGTGGCGGGTCTGTGATGCCGAAACGATGGACCAACCAGCGGAAGGGGGAGTGATATGTCCGCACTCGCGCTCTTGGCGTCCCCTCTCATTATCGTCGGCGGCTGTCTTGTCGCCGTAGGAGTCATGGGATCGATGGGCAGCGCCTACATATCTGCTGGGCACACGTCGAACACGTACGATGAAACACGTTCGCTTCGCGACGAGCAGAACCGAACAGGCCGCAAAGGCGCGGTCCTAAAGATCGGACTTATCGTACTGGCCACAGGCATTCTGCTTTTGCTACTGGCCATGCTCTAGGCGTGCCTGCGTGATGCGAGTACCAGCACGTCGGCTCGAATGGACGACCTGATAACCAACGACGAAGGAGAAGGAGCCATGGGATTTGTCATCGGATTAGCGTTTGTCTGTGTCGGTTGCCTTGTGACCGGCGTCGGCGTCTTCTCGGCCGCCAACCTCTACGGTCTGTTGGCAAAGGAAGAGCGTTATCATGGGACCACCACGGACAAGGGTGTGCATCGCACCAACCTGTGGGTCCTGTTGACCGGGCTCGGCCTGCTGGTTATCGGATTCGTAATGATGTTTCTTGTGGGCGCCTGATCCGGGCGACAACGACGGGGGATCGCGACTATGGCCCTTTCCGCAATCATCTTCATAGCCGTTGGCATCGTTCTCATCGGCTTCGGTCTGATGTCGCTCAGCAACATTTTCAACATGCCGTATACCGATCACCAGGAGGAGCATGCCGACATCACCAACACGAGCCATCAGCGCAAGCTCGCCAAGGTCACGTTGACCGGATTGATCATGATCGCCATCGGCGTCGGCCTGGCCCTGCTGACCGAGATATGAGCTGTGTGGAACGCGCTCGGTGACTGGATCGGACCAGCCAGCAACGCGCTGATCATCATCGGTGTTGCCATCTTCTATGTCGGCGTCACCCCACCGGACGTACCGAACTTCCCGAAGGACCACGGTACTACTGCGTCGAGGTCAAAGCGCCGGGTGACGCAAAGACTCCGTTGGCGGATGACTGGACTGGCATTGCTACTTTTGATCGCAGGTTTCGTCACACAACCAGCGTCGCCGTACAGCGGCCGTCTGCACATCATCCGAATGTTTGACGGGGGCGCAGAGCTACTCGCCACGATCCTCGTTTCTACCGCTGTGCTTCTGGCTGCAACATGGTGGCATGCGACGGACCGCATGCACCGTTACCGCTGGCAGGATCCGGAGCTCTATCGGATCGTCGACTTTCGCCAGGACATTGGTCTTTCAGCGCGCACCAACATGGTCGCGCTCGGCATGATCGCCTTGGCTTTCATCCTCTGCGCCTTAGCTGCGTGACCGCCGATGTATTACTACTACCTTAGCCCCGCTGAGTGGCTCGATTTCTTTGTAACGACCTTGATCTGCGTCGGCGTTGTTTGCGTCATCGGGGCGCTCGCGCCGGCGATGTTCGAGAACAACGTTCAAAGCCGTTACGTCACCATGGACGCGCGCAATCACCGCATCTGGCGATGGATCAGGCTTTGTGCCTTGTTCGGCGGCGTTGCCCTCATCATCGGCGGCACGCTGGCTCAGCTCTTCTGGCTTGATGGAACATGACGATGCCGACCCTTTCGGTCATGGGCTTTACATCGATTTCCCTTCTTGCCCTCGGCCTTGGAGCCATGATGCTCGCAGTTAACGCCTGGGTCCTCGGAAACCTGGTGAAGCGTCGGCAATTCGAACTCAACAGAGTCGCCGATCCCAACTTCGTTCAGAGTGTCTCCAGAATGTTCTTTTGCGGCCTCGCGATGATGGCGACTGGTGTCATGTTTGGGGTCGTGGTCATCGCGATAGAAGATCTTCTAGCATTCACGTCGGGGCCAACGTGACCGACGCTCTAAACATGGTGTGTGTTACGCTACCGGCCTAAAGCGAGGAGGCTTGAGCCATGGCCCTGTCCGCCATCATCTTTCTCGTCCTCGGCATCGCGTTGATCGGCTTCAGCGTGCTGTCATTTCAGAACATAGGCGACATGCCGTTCATGGACCGGGAGATGGAGCAGTCCGACAGGGCGGGGTCGCGCTTCGCGCGCTGGCATATCAACGTCGCGCTGTTCGGCGGTCTTCTACTGATCATCGGCGCGGCCTTGGCTCTGCTGTCGGAGTCCTAGATGAACATTTCCATCGAAGACCTCGGCATGGCCAGCAGCATCGGTGGTCTGATGGTCATGTTCGGGATGGCGATGATTGTCATGGTCTTCATTCCACAAAAGCTGACAAGAGGACACATCCATCGGTCGTCCGATTCCCTGGATCGCGATTACAGGCTCTGGCGCCGGTTCAAGGTCGGCATCGCCACGTTCGGCGTCGGACTAACGGTTGCCGGTACGCTGGTAGAGATGTATTGGATCTAGCATGACCTCCACCCTTCACATCCGCTGCGGCTCCGACATTCGCGACGGGCTCGGCCAAGCCGGTGTTCCCGGCGACTTCCTGGAATTCTCCGATCCCGTCTGCAAGGGAGGCACGCCGGCCGGTGACGACGATGCCTTCCATGCCGCGCGTCTGGACTATCTGACCGTCGAGCTTGGTGTGTCCCGCGCGCAGACAGACACAGGCCTGCGCGAAGCGCTGAACAGCCTGGAGCAAACACGAGACTACGAGCGGGTCGTCCTGTGGTTCGAGCACGATATCTACGACCAGGCGGTCCTGATCCGCTTGCTCTCGTGGTTCGCTGATCGCCCCGAGCTTGAGCCGCGCCTCAACATGATCTCGATCGACCGCTTCCCCGGCATCGACCGTTTCATCGGCCTGGGTCAACTCGAACCCGACCAGTTGAAGACGTTGTGGGGCAGCGAACGACCGGTGACGCCGGCGCAGATTACCCTAGGCCGACGCGCCTGGCAGGCGTTCCGCGCGCCGGAACCCCTCGCACTGTTTGAGCTCGCGGCGGCGGGCACACCCGATCTGCCGTTCCTGGCGCCGGCCCTGATGCGCCATCTGCGAGAGCTGCCGTGGACGACGGATGGGCTCTCGCTCACCGAACGGTTGACGCTGCGTGCCATCGCGGAAGGTGCGGAGACGCCCGGCCAGTGTTTCCGCGACCTGCACGGCCACCTCGAGCCGCAGCCGTTCCTGGGCGATATCATGTACTGGCCGATCGTGACCGGGCTTGCCCGCGCCAAGGTTGGCGCGCTGACCGAGCCGGAGACCTGGAAATCACCGATCGCATTGACGTCGTTAGGCAACGATCTCCTTGACGGCAAGACCGACTGGGTCGAAACCAACGGCATCGACCGTTGGGTCGGTGGCGTGCACGTCAGGCCCGGTAATCTCTGGCGCTGGGATCCCTCCGGCAGCAGGCCGGTAAAAGCCTCCGCTTAACTGAATACGGCGTCCGGCGCATCGTGCACGGCGGCGGCGCCTTGCGTGACGATAGCGGCAAGCGCGGCGGCCTTGGGCAACTCCTGATCCATGTAGAACCGGGCGGTCGCCCGTTTGGCCGCCATAAAATCGTGGTCGCCGAGATCTGACCGCTCTTGTGCGGCCAGCGCCTGGCACACCATCTGCCAGCCGCCGGCGACAGTACCGAACAACTGCTGATAGGTCGTTGCCGAGGCAAGCGCCATGTCGTTGTCGGTGGCGGCCGTCGCGATGATCCAGTCGGTCGCATCGCGCAGGCGACCCAGAGCCTCGTCCAATTGAGCAGCGAGGCGTTCGAAACCGTTGTCGCGCGCCGTGTTGGTGACGCGGTCAATCTCGTCAAACAGCGCGCGGGCCGCCGCGCCACCGTCGCGCACGACCTTTCGGCCGAGGAGGTCGATCGCCTGAATGCCGTTGGTGCCCTCATAAATGGGCAGAATGCGGACGTCGCGATAGTGCTGGGCCGCGCCCGTCTCCTCGACGAAACCCATGCCGCCATGAATCTGCAAAGCCGTCGACGTGATGTCGGCGGCGTTGTCGGTGCACCAGGCCTTGGTGACAGGCGTCAGAAGATCGAAGCGTGCGTGGGCCGCCTGGCGCACCGCCGGGTCGGGGTGCTTAGAGGCGCGGTCGAATGCGGCGGCCGCGCAGAACGTTAAACCTCGGCCCGCTTCGATGCGCGACTTCATCGACAGCAACATGCGCCGGACATCCGGGTGTTCGATGATCGTAGCGTCGGCACCGTTGCGCCGCCCCTGAACGCGATCACGCGCGAAGGCCAAGGCCTGCTGATAAGCGCGCTCGGCGATCGCGATACCCTGAACGGCGACGGCGACCCGGGCGTTGTTCATCATGGTGAACATGTACTCGAGCCCGCGGTTCTCCTCGCCGACCAGGAAGCCGGTCGCGCCGCCGTCATCGCCATAGGCCATGACACAGGTCGGGCTGCCGACGATGCCGAGCTTGTGCTCCAGCGACACGGCGCGCAGATCGTTGCGCGCACCGGGCGTGCCGTCGTCCCTGGGCACATACTTCGGCACGATGAAGAGCGAGATGCCTTTGACGCCAGCCGGCGCATCGGGCAGGCGCGCCAGCACCAGATGCACGATGTTCGCGGTCAGCTCGTGCTCGCCATAGGTGATGAAGATCTTCTGGCCCGTCACCGCGTAGGTCCCGTCGTCGCGTCGTTCGGCGCGGGTCCGGATCCGCGCGAGATCCGTCCCTGCCTGCGGCTCGGTCAGGTTCATGGTGCCCGACCACGTGCCGGCGATCATGTTCGGCAGATAGAGAGCCTTCTGCTCGGCCGAACCGTGATGACTCAGCAGTTCGACCGCGCCTCGGGTCAGCAGCGTGCCGACGGCGAACGCCATGTTGGCGGCCTCGAACATCTCCTGGACCACCAGCGACAAGGTCCACGGCAGGCCCTGGCCGCCATAGTCCGGATCGAAGGACAGCGTGTTCCAGCCGCCATCGACATAGGCGCGGTAGGCCGTATCGAAACCCTCCGGCAAGCGGACCACACCATTCTCCAGTCGCACGCCCTCCAGATCACCGGTTCTATTTGTCGGCGCCAACACGTCCGCTGCAAGCTTGCCGGCCTCCTCCAGAAGCGCCGCCACAAGGCCGTCATCCGCTGCCTCGAATCCGGGCAGGACAGCGAGGTCATCGAATTGCGCCTGGGCGGCCAAGGCAAACCGAATGTCGTACAAGGGGGCGGTGTAATCGCTCATCCAAAAAGGCTCTCAAGTTGACCGATGACGCACGTTGGCACAGGTGTCGCGGGTGATGCCAGCGTGAGACATCCAACTAGCGGTGGATCCCATCATGGACTACGCTTTTGGCAGCCTCACGGATTGGCCGTGGGGCGTGTTCTCAGGGCGGGGTGGAAGTCCCCACCGGCGGTGAGCACGACTGTGCAAGCCCGCGAGCGCCTTCCGGTGCCAGCCGGAAGGGTCAGCTGACCCGGTGCAACTCCGGGGCCGACGGTCAAAGTCCGGATGGGAGAGAACAATCAACGTGGCCCGCCCGATCCGGCGTGGGTTGACGCGTGATTGCACGCCCTGATTCAGGTCAAACGGAGTGATGACATGAATCAGACCACACAGACCCAAGACAGCTACAACATCGCTTTTGTCAAAGCACGTTGGCACGCCGACATCGTCGAGCGTTGTGAAGAGGGTTTCCTGGACGAGCTACGCCGGCGCGATTGGCGGGCCGGCCGGGTCGACACGTTTGCCGTACCCGGCTCGCTGGAGATACCGCTTCTGGCCCGCCAGCTCGCGCTGCGCGGCGACCACGCGGCGATCGTCGCGTCCGGCTTAATCGTCGACGGCGGCATCTATCGCCACGACTTCGTCGCGTCGACCGTGATCGATGCCTTGATGCGGGTTCAGCTTGAAACCGACGTGCCCGTGCTATCAGCGGTGCTGACGCCACACCACTTCCACGAACATGCGCCGCACACCGCCTTCTTCGCCGAGCACTTCGTGACCAAAGGTCGGGAAGCAGCGCAAGGCTGTCTCGCGGCGATCGAGGGGCTGGCGCGCCTTGCCCCTGAGAGCCGCATGGACTTTCAGGACACGAAAGCCATGGCGAGTTAACCGCGCCTTATTGCCGGGATGCCATCGCGCGGTTATGTGCTCTATGGTGCGCATCCCGGCAGAACGGAGGGACATCATGAGCGATGGCGGCGTCCAACAGTCGCAGCATCTGGAACTGGCCAACAGGTTTGTCGAAATCGCCAACGCCATGCTGCAGGAAGGCGGCGATGCCGAGGCGATCGGCCTCGCCATGACCCATGCCGCCGCCAACTTCACCGCCTTCGCCGCCATACAAATGGAAGGCAGCGAAGACGAGTTGAAGAACGTCGTCGGCGAGTACGAGCGGCTTCTGTTTGCCTATTACAAAAACCGCCAGCCACTGTAGATCCGTGTTCGTAAGAGGGTCCGTGTAACCATGGCGGCGCCTCCGGCCACGCTGCATCGCCATGCACCGGCCCAGGCAATTGTGCTGTGGTGTTTCGCCGCGCTTCTGTTCACCAGCCAGGGCGCCATCTTGAAGTGGCTGTCGGATCACTACCACTTCTCGGAGATCCTGTTCTTCCGATCAGTCGTGGTCGTCGCCGTCTTGACGATCTTCCTGGTTCGCGGCCCAGGCCTCGGCGCGCCGTTTCGCACCCGCCAGGCCAAACTCCATGTCGCGCGCTTCCTGTGCTTCTTTGTGGCGCTGACCTGCTTCATCGAAGCGGTCAAACAGATCTCGTTGAGCGATGCCATCGCCGTCACTTTCGCCGCACCGCTTATGATGACGGCGCTCGCCGTGCCGCTCCTGGGCGAACGCATCGGACCACGCCGTTGGACCGCCGTCATCGTCGGCCTGGGCGGCGTGCTGGTAATCGGCAACCCCTCCACCGGGATTTTCGAGGTCGCCGCGCTCTGGGCGCTGGGCTCGGCACTCGGCTACGCGCTCGCGATCATCGTGACTCGCAAGCTGACCGGCACCGATCCAACCGTGGTGATCGTCTGGACGCTGAACGCCCTTTACCTCGTCACCATGCCGTTCTTCATACCTTTCACCTGGGTCGTACCGACCTGGCCCCATCTCGCCCTTATGGCCGTTGGCGGCCTCGTCGTTCTGGTCGCGCAGCTGGTCGCGGTTCATGCCTGCCGGCTGGCGCCACCCCAGGTGCTGGCGCCCTTCGATTACACCGCGATGATCTGGGCCATTCTGCTGGACCTGATCATTTGGCACGTGCTGCCGTCGCTCACCGTCATCGGCGGCGCGGCGATCCTGATCGCATGCGGCATCTATATCCTCTATCGCGAGGCAAAGGTCTCGCGATCCAAGGCGCATGACACGACGGGTGGTTCTTAGGGCCGCGTCAATTCCTGGGCGACCCAGCGGGCGACGTGCTGATTGTGTTCTTCAAGCCAGCTGAGCGGTGCCGGCTGCGCCCAGGCGCTTTGCAAGCCTTTCTGGATGGCGGCGTTGACGACACGGTCCTCTTCGTTGAACTGGTGAAAAAAGGCGACCGCATCGGCCAGCCGGGTGTCGAAGTCCGGCATCGCCTTCGTTGAAGGCGGCACGAGAAAATCGACATACATCCGGATCCGGCCCGCGGCGGTCGGAAACATGCGCACCTTCATCCCGTAGTCGGGCTGCAGATAGATAAAGAAGTTCGGCAGAACATAGATCAGCATAAAGTTGTGCCGCTGCCGCTCGGTCAGTCCGGGGACGGGCTCGAAGTACATGGGCACGTAGTCGAGCCCGTCATCATGACGTGTCCTTTTGCTTTCCCTCGCCGCGCACCATTGGATGATGGTCGGGCCGTCACACTGGGTGACCGTCGTGCGTGCGGGAAAGTTGGCTTCGAAGGTCTCAGGGTGGGCGCCGATATGGTGGTAGCACTCACCGTTGTCCTGCATGACCTTCCAGTCCCACGGGTACTCATCGCAATCGACGGTCTCGACCACCTCCCAGGTCTCGACGCCGAACTCGGCGATCTCCTTATCGATTGGGGCTAGCTGCGGCGCCAATGGCTCGGCCTTGCCGTCCAGATTGACATAGACGAAACCCTGCCAGACCTCGTGACGCACCTCAGGCAATGCGACGGTTTTAGGATCGAAGCCAGGATGTTTCTTCATTTCGACGGCGCCGCGCAACCGGCCGTCCAGCTCATAAGTCCAGGCGTGATAGGGACAGACAAAGGCCTTGCGATTACCGGTGCCGTCGCACACCTTCATCCAGCGATGCCGGCAGACATTGGAAAGCACCCGGACCTCGCCCTTCTTGTCGCGCACCAAGACGATGGGTTCGCCGACGACGTCCAGCGCCATGTAGTCGCCGGGATTAGCCACCTGATCAACACGCCCGATGCACAGCCAGTGGCGGCGGAAGATCCTATCGACCTCCAGGGCGTGAAGCTCGGGCGAAAAGTACGCCTCGGGCGGCAGCGTCCGCCATGCGCTGTTCTCCGATTGCGCGATCTCGCGCAGGGAATCCATCAGGTTGTCTATCTCGGCGGACCCGGTGTTCTCGGCAAGCGATGCCATCGCGCCTCACATCGTTCGAACGACTGTTTGGCAAACAGTACTGGAGTTACCGCATAGCTCAATCCCCCACGTGCCCGCGCCGATTCCGATGGTATCCCGTCGACAACATGCGGTAGTCATGGGGACATCATCATTCCATGGTTATTCTCCATACGGCACGGGTTAGACAACCGGTGAAGGGGGCTTTCATTGCCTGAGCCAAAGCAGCAGGACGACAGCACGGGACGTGAAGGGCGGACGCCGCTCCTGACCATCTTCCTCGTGTTCCTGCGGCTGGGATGCACATCCTTTGGTGGTCCAGTCGCCCATATCGGCTACTTTCGCGACGAGTTTGTCGGGCGCCAGAAGTGGATCCAGGACCGCGCCTACGCCGACCTGGTCGCGCTGTGCCAGTTCCTGCCCGGACCCGCATCGAGCCAGGTCGGCATCGGTGTCGGACTCTCGCGCGGCGGCCTGCCGGGCGCGTTCGCCGCGTGGTTCGGTTTCACCATGCCGTCGGCGCTCCTCTTGATCGCGTTCGGCTATGGTGTCGTCGCGTTTCAGGACGCCATGGATTCCGGCCTGCTCCATGGCCTCAAGGTGGTCGCCGTTGCGGTCGTCGCCCAAGCTGTCTGGGGTATGGCGCGCAATCTGTGCCCGGACGTACAACGCGTTACCATCGCCGTGTTGGCCGCCTGCGCCGTGCTCGCCGCGCCGACACCGCTTGTGCAGGTCGGTGTCATCATTGTTGGCGGTCTGGTGGGTCTTGCCTTCCTGCGCACCGAGGTGACGACGGAGCATGTCTCGCTCGGGATTCCCGTCAGCCGCGGTCTCGCTATCGCGTTTCTGGTGGTGTTCTTCACCTTGCTGATCGGCCTGCCAATCCTGTTGACGGCCTATCCCTCTCACCTGCTCTCGCTTATCGAGAGCTTCTATTCGTCGGGATCGCTGGTGTTCGGCGGCGGCCATGTCGTCTTGCCGCTGCTGCAATCCGAAGTCGTGCCGCCAGGCTGGGTATCGAACGATGCGTTCCTGGCCGGCTACGGCGCCGCCCAGGCAATACCCGGTCCGCTCTTTACGTTCTCGGCTTACCTCGGAACGGTGTTGGAGCCGGTACCGAACGGCGTGGTCGGCGGCCTGATCTGTCTCGTCGCGATCTTCGTGCCCTCTTTCCTACTCGTCATCGGCGCCCTGCCGTTCTGGGATTCCATACGCCGGGCCAAGGTCATGCAAACGGCGCTGCTCGGCATCAACGCGGCGGTCGTCGGGCTCTTGCTCGCCGCGTTGTACGATCCCGTCTGGACAAGCGCCATTCTGTCACCGGCGGACTTTGGCCTGGCCATCGTCGCCTTCGCCCTGCTTGTGTTTTGGAAGCTGCCGCCGTGGCTGGTCGTCATCCTGTCGGCGCTCGGCGGCTGGGCGATCGCCGCCCTGCCGACGATCCTGACCTAGCAACCCGCCGGATCCGCGACGGTCAGTCCGCGAGCAACGTGTCGTAGAACGGCCGCGCCGAGTCCGTCTCGACCAGGCGGCCGCGCTCGATCACGAAGAAGCGGTTCGCGACATCGTCGACGAAGCGCCGGTCGTGGCTGACCATGACGGCGGTCAGGTCGCGGGTCAGGATTTCGTCTTCAAGGCGCTCGCGCCCGTCGATATCCAGATGGTTGGTCGGCTCGTCCAGAATCAGCAGGTTCGGTTGTTCGAACTTCAGGAGCAGGAACAGAAGCCGCGCGCGCTCGCCGCCGCTCAGGCTCTTGATCGCCCGGTCGTGCTCGACGAACGGAAAGCCGGCGCGTACCAACTCGGCACGCACCCGCGTATCCGCGACCGAAAACGTGCGCGCGAAGAACGCAAACATCGCCTGGTTGTCGGGCAGACGCGACAGATCCTGATCGAAGTAACCGGCGTCGACCTGCGGATTGAAGTAGACCGGCGCGGTCTCCGCGATGCGGTCGCCGTGATCGGCGTACTCGGCCAGCAGGTGGCGCAGAAAGGTCGACTTGCCGGACCCGTTGATGCCCAGGATTACCGCGCGGTCGCCGCGCGCCAGCGCCAGACGATCGATCCCGAAGAGCCCGGTGCCATCCGGCGCATCGATTGTCAGGTTGTTGCAGCGCAGCAGCATGTTCGACTGCACCTGGCCGTCGGCGAGTTCCAGGTTCCGCCGGTCGTCGGCCGCGACCTCCGTCATCGTGTCCTTCAGCTTGTCGATGCGCTTTTCCATGCTGCGCGCGCGCCGGGAGAACTTCTCGTTGTCGAAGACCTTGCCCCAGCTCGCCAGCCGCTTGGCGCTGCGCTCCAGCCGCTTGACCTCCGCCTCCTCGGCCTCGCGCGCCCTGGCCGCCGCCAGATCGTGCTCGGTCAGAAGCCGGCGCGCTTCCGTATAGGGCGCGGAGAAGTCATAGAGCTTGGTGTCGCGCAAAAACAGTGTTCGCCGCGTCACCCGGTCCAACACCTCACGGTCATGGCTGACGACGATCAGACCGCCCCGCACCTCGTCCGCCAGCCAGCGTTCGAGATGGAGGATCTTGGCGAGATCCAGATGGTTGGTCGGTTCGTCCAACAGCAGCAGATCGGGCTCGTTGATCGCGGCGCGCGCGATCAGCGCCAGCCGCTGCCAGCCCCCGCTGAGCGCGCCGAGTGCGCGGTCGTGGAACTCGTAAGGGAAACCGAGGCCGCTCATGATTACGTCGACACGCCAGGCTTCGTCGTCCTGGAGCGCGGCGGGCAGCGCCGCCAGCACCGCGTCGCGCAGCGTCACGTCGGTCAGATGTTCGGGAAGCTCCTGTTCGGCATAGCCGATCGTGAGTCCGCGTTTGAACGCCAGTTTGCCGCTATCGGCCTCGTGCTCGCCGGCCAAAACCCTTAGGAGCGTTGACTTTCCGCTGCCGTTGGCGCCGACAAGGCCCACGCGGTCGCCATCGCCGATCGAAAAACCGGCGTTCCGAAGCACGGTCGTCGCACCATGGGCGACGCCGAGATCAGAGGCGATGACGAGCGACATCTCACGTGGGTCTGAGCCCCAATTCGAATCAAGAGGGCGGCCCTTTTACTGCGTGATGCCCTGAACGTCGACCCCGGAACGCGAAAAAGTCGCCGTGGGGATGACTGGGGCAATCAGCGTGGCGATGGCAACCCATCCGCACTACATTAATCAAGACCGCTCAGACGACCGATGGAGACCACCCATGCTTGCTGTGATTTCACCCGCCAAGGCGCTTGATTTCGACCGGCCGACCAACGGCCTGGACAAGAGCGAGCCGATCTTCATCGACGACACCCGAAAGCTCGCGAAGACCGCGCGACGGCTGTCGCGGCGCAAGCTTTCCCAGATGATGGATATCAGCGCGGATCTGGCCGACCTCAACTGGCACCGCTTCCAGGCTTTCGAGGCGGAGCCTTCGGCAGAGGCCGTCAAGCCGGCCGCGCTCGCCTTCAACGGCGACACCTATCGCGGGCTCGACGCGCCCAGCCTCAGCCATGACGACATGGATTACGCCCAAGATCACCTGCGCATCCTGTCGGGTCTTTACGGTCTGCTGCGCCCGCTCGACATGATTCAGCCCTATCGTCTGGAGATGGGTGTGAAGATCCACACCCGGCGCGGCGAAACGCTTTATGACTTCTGGGGCGACCGCATCAGCAAGGCGCTCAACAAGGCGAGCGAAGACCACGACGACCGAACGCTGGTCAATCTGGCGTCCGCCGAGTACTTCAAGGCGATCAAGGCGAAGAAACTCGCCGGCCCGGTGCTGACCATGGCGTTCAAGGAAGAAAGCGGCGGCATGGCCAAGATGATCGGCTTCCTTGCCAAACAGGCGCGCGGCATGATGGCCCGTTACATGGTGCAGAACCGCATCGACCGACCCGATGGTCTCAAGGACTTCGATGGCGGCGGCTACCGCTACCAGCCCGCCCTATCGTCGGACAACGAGTGGGTGTTCACGCGGCCAGCCACCTAAGGTGAAAGCCGATGACAAGAATTGTCGTGACCTCCGAGGTTGAAGATCTGAAGGCTTTCGAGAAGGCGTTCAGGACACACGGCCCCATTCTGAAGAAACAAGGGGTCATCAGTCCGTGCGGTTACGGCTTCGCGACCGAGGGGAACAAAGCCGCGCTTTGTTTCGAGGTCGACGATGTCGAAGCGCTGAAGGAAGCCCTGAAGGACCAATCCGCCATCGACGCCATGGCCGAAGACGGTGTCGTTCCCGGCACCTATTCGCTCTTCGTGATCGACAAGAACCTCGAGTTTTAGGCGCGGCGCAACTGCGAGGCCCAGCGCGAAGACTCCTTCTCAGATCATTGATAGCCTTGTGCCCGACCAAGGAGGTGGGGTCATGGCAACATACATCCTGCTCGCCAACTGGACGGAGGCGGGTTTTCGGGAAATCAAGGATTCACCGGACCGTCTTGATAGCTTCAAGGCGGCGTGTCGGGAGCACGGCGGCGAGATCCTCGGCTACTACATGACGATGGGCCCTTACGACATGGTCATCATCGTCGAAGCGCCGGATGACGAGACCATCGCCCTGCTGGCGCTTGCCGGTGGCGCGCAAGGACGCACCCGAACACTAACGCTGAAGGCGTTCAACGAGGACGCGTACCGCAAGCTTGTAAGCGCGCTGCCGTAACACATGGTCTCCTCTCCCCTGGAGGGAGAGGGATACGCAGGCTTGGCGCGTCAGCGCCTTAGCCGGCGTTGGGTGAGGGGGACCGGCTCGGAAAACTCTGCCATGCTTCATCGCGCGCTGACGCGCGGACCCCTCACCCCGGCCCTCTCCCTCTAGGGGAGAGGGACACGCGCCTAAGCGCCGGCGCGCAGTTCGTCGACCATGTTGAGGTACTTCTCACGCCACGGCGATTCGATGGTTTCGAAGTAGACGCCGGTCGCAAGCGCCTCCTCAGGATTGGCGATCCCGATGCCTTTCAGCATCTCCTGATCGACCAGTTCGAAGGACTTGCGGTTGGCGGCGCCGAAGCCATAGGTGTTCAAGAGCGCGACGCCGGCCTCGACCGAAATCACCGCGTCCATGAAGTCATAGGCCTTCTGTTCGTCGCCCGCGCTGCCTTCGACCAGACAGTAACCGTCGGTCCAAGTCAGGATACCCTCAACCGGCACCATATAGCCGGTCGGCACGCCGTGGTTTGAAAGCGCGGCGGCGGTCGAGTTCCAGCCATAGGCGGCGACCACCTCGCCCGTCGCCATGGCTTGGGCGACATCGGTTTCGCTTTGCCAGTAGTAGCGCAGCAACGGACGCTGCTCGACCAGGAACTCTTTCACTTGCGCGATCTCCTCGTCGGTCATGGCAAACGGGTTTTCGATGCCGAGCACCAGTGCTGCCGGGATGACGATCGAATCCATCTGATCGTTGGTCGCGAGGCGCCCGGCGTAGCGCTCGTCCCACAGGATCTTCCAGGTGTTGTTCTCGATGTACTCGGGATCCACCAGGTCGGGCCGGTAGACGACAGACGACGTGCCCCAGTCCCACGGCACGTACCACGTCTGATCGCCGAACACGGTGCCGTCGACGGTTTTCAAACCCTCCAGCATGTCCGGCCAGTTCGACAGGCGCGAGGTGTCGATCGGCTTGATGATGCCGGCATCGTGGAACTTTTTGACCAGCGGGTTGGAGGGACAGACGAGGTCCGGGCGAAAACCGGCATTCACCTTCTGGAAGGCTTCGTCGTTGTCGGCGTAGAAGCTGAACGCGGGGTCGCTGCCATACTTCGCCGTGTAGGCCTCGAAAAACTCCGGCAGCTCATAGCCGCTCCAGGTGAAGACGGTCAGATCCCCTTCCGCCGCGGCCGGGCGGCGCAGCATCGGCATGGAAACCGAGGCCAGGCCGACCGCCGACATCGCAGTCATGATGTCGCGCCGGCTCAGCTTGCCGTCGGTGAGGTCGCGCAAAAACTTCTTGGTGTCCATGGGCGGGGTCCCCCTGTTTTTGAGAAGAAGTCAGTTAGACTAACAAGTTGAGATGGCTCAGCAAACCACACGTTTCGGTGACCCCAGTCACCATGCCGACTATGGCCTCAGTCCAGGGCGTGCTGCGCTAGCAGATCGGGCCAGATGTCGACCCAGCAGCAGTTGTGCGCCATGCCGTCGACCACGACGATCTCCGTCAGTGCGTCATCGGGCATGCGCGCGAGGTAGGCCTCGGCAACAACGACCGGCACGTTCGTATCGTCGGCGCCAACAAAATGGACCTGGGGCACCAACGCGAGATCGGCGGCGACACTGGTAGCGTTCAATGAGTTCCTAAGTCGCGAAAGTCCGTGGATCGCCGTCCACGTCTCATGGTCCAGGTTCGCTGCGACCGTCACAATCCCCGTGACGTCATCCCGGTTGGCGGCGACGAGTGTGGCAATCACGCCACCACCGGAAAAACCAAACAGGCGGACCTGCTGGCTTCGGGTCGTCCTGACAAAGTAGTCGACCATCAGATCGATCGACGCCACCACCTCCGGCGCGTAGCGCGCCATGAACCAGTAGTCCGACGAACAGGCAGCCAGTGACTCGGCATCAAGGAACTGGCAGGGACGCGCGATGTAGACGGTGTTGGGCGAAGGATCGCGCACCGCAAGTTCGAACGTGCGCGGCACACGCGGTGTCGGGTCGGTGGGCGGCTGGGTCGGTGAAGGCCATGCAGCGCCATCACCGCCGATATAGACCGCGAGCGTCTGGTCGGTGGGGTCGGTTATCCGGCTGTAGGCGGTCAGCAGAAAGTCGCCGGCCTGTACGCGATGGTATTGCCAGCCATTGGTCTCCGCGAGCCGCGTCGCCGCGACCCGGCCATCCTCGTCAGCCTCGGCGCAGTCCGGCGCGGCAAGCGCCAGACAGACGAGGATAGAACGGGTGATCCGGCGAATCAGGGCGCACCTCTGGGCGGCACCACGCCCGTTGCCTCGACAATCAGGCCGTAGTGTTCCGGCCGGCGATGGGCGGCGAAATTGAAGACGCTGCTCTTCAGGTAGTTGCCGGCGTCGAGATCACAGTCGGCGACGATCAGTTCATCTTCCAGCGTCACGGCCTGGGCGGCGATCTCGCCATTGGGCGAGACGATGGCGCTGCCGCCCATCAGGTCAAAGCCGTCCTCGCGGCCTGCCTTGGCGATGCAGGCGACCCAGGTGGCGTTCTGATAGGCGCCCGCCAGCATGGAAAGCGTGTTGTGATAGGCGCGCAGATGTGGCGGCTCGAAGGTCTGACCGTTCAGCGTCGGCGTGTTGTAGCCGATCATCACCAGCTCAACGCCCTGCAGGCCCAGCGTGCGGAAGGCTTCGGGCCAGCGCCGATCGTTGCAGATCAGCATGCCGATCTTGCCGCCCATGACCTCCCACACCGGAAAGCCGAGATCGCCGACCTCGAAATAGCGCTTCTCCAGATGCTGGAAGTCGCGGTCCGCCTCGAATTCGGCGTGGCCGGGCAGATGGATCTTGCGGTACTTGGCGACGATCTCACCTTTCTTGTCGACCAGGATCGCAGTGTTGAAGCGATGCTCGCCGGCAATCTCCGCATAGCCCAGATGAAAACCGATGCCGAGCTCCTTGGCCGTGTCGAACAGCGGCTGGACATCGGCGTTCGGCATGGTGGCCTCGAAGCAGGCGTCGAGCTCCGCCTTGTCCTCGATCAGCCAGCGCGGGAAAAAGGTCGTCAGCGCAAGCTCGGGGTAGACCACGAGGTCGCAGCCGCGTCCCGCCGCCTGGCGCATCAGGTCGACCAGCCTGGCCACGGCGGAAGCTTTGGTCTCCGCTCGTTGGATCGGTCCAAGCTGTGCGCCGCCAACCGTCAGAACCCGTGAAGCCATACAATCGTCTCCTTACTGCCGTGCCGCCTGCACGGCGCCAATTGCCAATGTTGTCGCGGCCTGTGTCGGATCAATGACCGGGATCCCCAGGTCCGTCTCCAAACCCGCACGGTACTGCGCCATACCGGCACAGCCCATGACCAGAACATCGCATCCATGGCCGTCGCGCAGTTCGGTCCCCACCTCGGTCATGCGCCCGCGCACCTTGTCGCCCTGATGCAGTTCCGTCACGCCAAGCTCGATCGCGATATCGCCACCCAACCGATCGAGCAGACCGAGAGACGCGATCTGCCGGCGGTGACGCGCCACCGACCGCGACAGGATCGAAATGACGCCAAAGCGGTCGCCGCGCGTCAGCGCGGTCGCATAGCCACTCTCGCCGATGCCGAAGACCGGCACCCGGCTCGCTTCGCGCGCGGCATGGATGCCGGGATCGGAAAAGCAGGCGATGACGAAAGCCGACGTCTGGTTCTGCTCGCGCTCGACGGTCGCGGTGATCGGTCCGGTGACCTCGGCGATATGCCGGTCGGTCTCGATCCCCGGCGGTCCTTCGGCCAGGGTCATGCAGTCGACAACCGGACCGTCCTCGAAGCGCAGCCCGTCCAGCGCCGCTGACATGCGCTGGGTGACATCCTCGCTGCTGTTGGGGTTGATGACCAGAATACGTTCGCTCATGGGACCCTCACGACGGTCTGACAAAACGGCCTGTGCCCGCGGGCGCCGTCATGGTCTCGCCATCAAAGACCTTGGTGCCGCGCAGCCAGACATCACCGACTCGGAAATCGAGTTCTCGGCCATGATAGATCGTCCAGGGCGCGAGCTCACAATGCAGTTTCGTCTCATCCACCGTGTGTCGCTCGCGGCGCAGGATGGCGAAATCGGCATCGCTGCCGACCCTGATCGCACCTTTCTGCGGGTAGAGACCGAAGTGACGGGCCGGCGCCTCGCACAGCATGTCGGCGACCACGCCCACATCATGACCGCGGCGGATGATTGCTTCATCGGCCATGACCGGAAACAGGCATTCGATACCGGGCGCGCCGGGCGCGGCCTGAAAGATGTCGTCGTCCGGCTTTCGCTCAAGCGGCCACGAGCAATGGTCCGAGGACACGAAAGCAACCTCGCCGTCCAGGATATGCTGCCAGATCAGCTCTTTCTGATCGGGCCTGATTGGCGGGTTCACCTTGCCGCGCGCGCCCATCTCGATGACATCGTCTTCGTCGAAGATCAGGTAGTGCAGGCAGGTCTCGGCCGTCGCGTGACAGCCCTGGTCGCGATAGCTGCGGGCCATGTCGAAACCGCGCGCCAGCGAGGAATGCACGATGTGCGCGCGCGCGCCAGTCGCCACGCCGATTTCCAGGATGATGCTGTTGGCCAGCAGCTCCGACAGCGGTGGTCGCGACGGATGGTGTTGGTTCGCGCCCTTCTGGCCGGCCTCCTGGAACCGCGCGATCGCGTCGTCAACGATCTCCTGATCTTCGTTGTGCACGGCAACGGTCAACCCGGTCTCGGCGATGGCGGCGAACGCACGCTCCATCTGGTGATGGGGAATGCGCGGGAAGCGCGCACTGGCATGATAGGTCGACATCTTGAACGCACAGGCGCCGGCATCGGTCTGGCGCGCAATTTCGTCGGTGTCGACATCCGGCTTCACGCCGCCATAGATCGCAACATCACAATAGGCGACCTTGTCCGCGGTCGCCGCCTTTTCGGCCAGCAGCGCGCCCGTCGTTACGGGATCAGGCGAATCGAACGGCATGTCGACGATGGTCGTGACGCCACCCGCCGCCGCACTGCGGGTGAGATCCTCCAGGCCGGGGAAACCGGCGATCGATCCGGCATGGGTCTGGCCGTCGACAATGCCGGGAAAGACGAGGCCATCGGCGGTGACGTGTTCGCCGGCATCAGGCATGTCGCCTTCGCCGATCGCGGCAATCTTGCCGCCCGTCACGGCGACCCAGCCGTTTTCCTTAACGCCATCGGGCAACACGAGATCGCCAGCAATGACCAAGTCGAACCTCATGGTTCTCTCCTCCAATCGAACAATAGCCTAGCAGGTCTTCGCCCGCTTCGGCATCAACGGCACATCAACACGATGTCGGCGGCACCATGCGATGCACATGATAGGGCCGGCTTGAAAAGCAGATGCAGTGATCGGCGACCAACGGTTCCAGCGCCTGGACCAGTTCCTTGCGTTCAGCCGTTACCGCGTTAAGCCGTTCCATGGCGCTTTCTACGCCGCGTTTCAGCTTGTCTTCATCGATCGTCGTGAACTGGCGGTTCTGATAGACGAACTTGCCGCCGATCAAAACAGACTGCACGGCGGCGCCGTCATCGGCATAGACGATCTGATTGACCGGATCGTTCAGCGGCACGTAGGTGATGTCGGAGAGATCCAGGAACACGATGTCGGCGGCATAGCCCGTCTCCAGCCGTCCCGTATCGTCCTGCATGCCGATGGTCCGCGCGCTGCCGGCGGTCGCCATGGTCAGCGCCTCGGCCGACGACACCCACTGCCGGAGATCGTGGGTCATGGCGCGCGACACATAGGCTGCCAGACGCGTCGCCTCGAACATGTTCTGGTTATCCGACGAGTTCGACCCGTCGGTGCCGACGCCGACATTGACGCCGGCATCCAGCATCTCGCGTACCGCGGCAATGCCGGAACCCAAACGCAAATTGCTGCCGGGGTTGTGGGCGACCGACGCACCGCGATCGGCCATGCGTTTCATGTCATCGCCGTCAAGCCAGACACCGTGCCCGGCGGTGAAACGTTCGGTCACCAGGCCGAGGCCATCGAAGTGGGCGAGCAGCGTCTTGCCATAGTGTTCGCGCCCGGCAAGCGCCTGCAGTTTCGACTCGGCCATATGCGTGTGCACCGGACACGCGAACTCGTCGGACAGGTTCTTGCAGGCGACCAAGAACTCGTCCGTGCAGTGCATGGGAATGGTCGGCGCGATACCGAAGCGCAGGCGGTCGGTATCGAACGGCCAGGACTTCAGGAGATCACGGCAGGCATCAAGAGCGGCCTGGAACGGATCGAGCGCGAGTTTGTCGACCTCCTGGCGCAGGCCGTCCGGCAGGCTGTCGCGCAAACCGGGAACGATGTCGTAGAACGACAGGTCCGCCATCATCGGCGTGATCAAGGCGCGCATGCCAATGTCGTCATAGGCGCGCGCCACCGCATGCATGCCGTCGACCGTCGGCCGGGGCTGCTCCCAGGTGAGGTCATAGACCCCCGTCGCGCCGCGCCGGATCATATCTGCGGCGTTCAACAGCGTCGCCAGATAGCGGTCCTCATCGTTGCGCCCGCCACTGATCCACGGGCCCGCGTTCAACAACAGTTCCAGCGACCACTGATCACCCCGGCCTTTGCCAAAGCTGCCGTGGCCGTGGGTGTGGGCGTTTATCATGCCGGGCATCATCATCGTGCCGTCAGCGCGATGTTCTTCGGCATCCTCGGGCACGGCCATACCGGGGTCGCCGATCGCGGCAATACGGCCGTCCACGCCGATCAGCACATCGCGCAACGGCGCGTCATGGCCGTCGATATCCAGAAGCCGGCCGCCGCGCAGGACGAGAGGACGTTCGAGACTCATCCGCTCACCCCGCCTGGATGACCTGGGCGAGATAGTCTTCCCAGGTATCGTTGGGTTCCCATCCCAACGCCTCGCGCGTCGAGGCTATGTCATAGGCGCTGGCGCGCGGGTCGTTGGCGTAGGTCGCCGCATGTTTGAGGTCAGGCACGACACCGCAGCCGCGTTCAACCGCCTCGACCGTCGGCAGGCGCGTGCAGGTGTCGCTGGACGTAACGAAGTAGACGCCATAACGAAGTCCGGGCGCGGCGAGCGCGGCGCGGAAGGCGCGCGCGACATCGCTGGGCGAGACAAACGCGCGGGTCGGCGATACGCCTTCGCGCAACTCCCGCCAGGCTGCGCCCGTCGCCGGAGGCGGCGGTTCCAGACCATCGGTCTCGGCAACGATCCCGGCCATGCTGTAGACGATGTCGGCTTGAGCCACCAGACAGGGGCGCAGGCACACCACCTCCAACTTACCGCGCTTCACGATGCCCTGGGCCAGCAATTCGATCGTGCGTTTGCTCAGACCATAGGCCCCGGTCGGCACGGCGGGATGTGCGACATCGACGGGCAGGTAGGCCGGCGGGTTATCTGACGACAAGCCGACCGCGGCGGTGCTGGAACAAATCACCGCACGCTCCAGGCCCAATTCTTCGGCGGCCTGCAGCACGTTCCAGGTCCCCTGAATGTTGACCTTGATGTAGTCCTCTTCGTTATCGGCGACACCGTCGTCAAGCGCCGCCAAATGGACCACGGCCTGCTGGCCCTTGAGTGCGGCGGTGACCGCATCGATGTCGAGCACATCAACGTTCGCGAACGCGAACCCCTCGTCGACCGGCGGAGCGATATCCATGACCAGGACCTCGGCATCGCGCGCGAGTTCGCGCACGACGAAACGTCCCAGCAGGCCGCTTCCGCCGGTGACGCAAACACGGTCGAAGGGCAATGACGGGTCAGACAAGGTCAAGCTCCTCGGCAACGCGACGCCGGAACCGCGCCTGCGAAATCTCCCAGCCCGGTGCCGGCGGAGGCAAGCCGCGTGCCGCCGGCGAGTGCATCGTCGCCTGCAGATCGGCGAGCACGTCGAAGTCCTGACGATTGATTGTGTCCCATGCCTGATGGGTCATGCGGCGGCCTTCCTCGAGATCCGGATCATCGGCATCGTCGCCCAGATAGTAGAAACTCAAAAGCTCCCGCGTGCGCGTCGGCGAAACCGGTTCAACCCGGAAGAACATGATGTGTTCGGGCATGAACTCCAGCAGCGTGTTGGGGAACAGCATCGAGATATCCTGGTTCTTGAGCTGGTCACCTTCAAAACCGGGAAACGTATGGAACCCGGTATCGCCCTTGTTCTTATCGGCGGCGCCGGAGAGATAGTGAATGCCGAAGACGCGTCCGACCTCATCGAAATCGACGAAGTTCTGCGCCGCTTCAAGCGGGCCGAGCTGGGTATGAATGAACGGCAGGTGATAGGTGTCGAGATAATTCTCGATGATGAGTTTCCAGTTGACCTCGAGGTCATAAGACAGCGAGCCGCCAAACCGAAGCAGTGACAGATCCGCATGGGACCAGCGCCGCGCCAAGGGCGCGATGTGTTGCTCGAAGTTGGGGCCATCGTCATCGAGGCACACAAAGACCTGATCGCACCAGACCGCCGAGCGTACCGGATTGAGGCCAAAGGCGGCCTTCTCGAAGTCCTCAGGCCCCGTGCCGTCCTGGGGGTCCCAGTAAGGTGTCGAGCGCAACTCGCCATCCAGGCCATAGGCCCAGCCGTGATAGGGGCAGGTCATCACCGCCTTGGCGTTGCAGGCTTCGCGCACCAGGCGCGCGCCGCGATGACGGCAGACGTTGTGGAACGCCGCGATATCGCCTGAGCGCTGACGCACCAGAACCAGCGGCAGACCGGCCAGCGTGATCGGGTGGCAGTCGCCGGCCTCAGGCAATTCATGGCCGCTTGCCACGTGAATCCACGACTTCGAGAACAGCCTTTCGTTTTCCAGCGCAGCGAAGTCGTCGCTGCGATAGGCATCCAACGGCAGCTCGACTGGCCGAAAATTCAGTGTCGTCACCTCAATGTCCTCTGACGGGGCGCTTGTGGCGGCATAGGTTTCGTTAAGCCCAGCTTTTGTGACAGACTGTCGCATGCGACGAATTTCTCAGCATGTCGCCGGTTCGTGCGACCATCAACTCAGAACTTCCGTATGGACCATGCAGAAAATCTGAATAATCGCGACGACCGCCGTCTGCCGTCGTTGAACGCGTTGCGGGCGTTTGAGGCGGCGGCCCGGCATCTCAGCGTCGCCCGGGCGGCCGACGAGTTGCGCGTGACGCCGCCTGCCGTCAGCGGTCAGATCAAGAGCCTGGAAGCCTATTTGGGCCTTCCGCTCTTCGTGCGCGCCAACCGTCGCCTGGTGCTGACTGAGGCCGGACGCGCGGCGCTGCCGCGGCTGAGTGACGGATTCGAGGCCCTGGCTGAGGCAGTACGCTTGGCGCGCGCCCATGGGCGCGACCGGTCCGGCGAGCATCGCCAGCGCCTGACCGTCACCATTCCGCCGTCGCTGGCCACCCGCTGGCTTGTCCCGCGCCTGGAGTCGTTCGCCGGTGCGCACCCGGAGATCGATGTCCGGCTCGACGCCACCATGGCGTTGCTCGATCCCGACGATATCGAGGTCGATGTCGCGATCCGCTACGGACCGGGCGGTTATCGGGGTCTGTCGTGCGAGCGTCTACTCGCGGAGTCGACGGTCGCGGTGTGCAGTCCGGCCATCGCCGCGCGGCTGACGTCAGCCGATGACCTCAACGACGTCACGCTGCTGCATGTCCACGACACCGTCCACGGCCGGGACGGCGCGCCCGACTGGCGGCGCGGGTTGGAGGTTCTCGGTGTGAGAGACCGAGATCCCGAGCGTGGGCCGACGTTCAGCCTCCAAGGCCTCGCCGCCCAGGCCGCCATCGAAGGTCAGGGCATCGCGCTCCTCGGTCATGCGGTGGTTGATCTCGATTTGCGCGCGGGGCGTCTGGTGGAACCGTTCGCCACGCGATTTCCGGTCGACCACGCCATCTGGTTTCTATGCCGTCCGGAGCGGCGCGACCAAAGCCCTGTCGCCGAGTTTCGGCATTGGCTGTTCAACTCGGTCGCGCGCGAGAACCCGATCTAGTCTGACTTGCGCGGCACGACGACCGCGTCAACCGCCATGGTCTTTTCCGGACCGGCAATCAACGGGTTGACGTCAAGCTCCGCGATCAGGTCGCCGCAGGCCACGGCAATGCGCGACAGCGCCGTCAGGTTATGGCTCAACCAGTCAAGTTCAACCGGTTGCGCGCCGCGCACGCCAGCCAGCAAGCGGCTGACCTTAAGACGGCCAAGCGCCCGCTTGGCGTCCGCCATGTCGAAGGGCGGCAGCAGGAAGACGCGATCTTCCATCACCTCGATCAGCACGCCACCGGCCGCCACCATGACCAGCGGACCGAACTGCGGATCGTTGACGATGCCGGCGGCAAGCTCGACGCCTTTGGGCGCCATCTCAGCGATCAGCACACGCTCACCCAGCCGGCCTGCCAGATCGTCATAGGTCTGGCCGACCGTCTCGTCACCTTCGACGTTGAGGCGGATGCCGTCGACCTCGGTCTTGTGCAGGATCCCGGGCGCGGCCGTTTTCATCGCCAGCGCGCCGCCGATGTCTTCCGCGAACCGGACGGCTTCGTCGCGGTTGTAGGCGATCCGGCGTTGCGGCGCGCCCATGCCGAATGTCGCGACCAGCGCCAGCGCTTCGTCCTCGTCGAACGGCTCGCCGGTCTCCAGGCGCTTGCGCCAATGCTCGATCCGATCCCTGCCGACCGTGTAGTGATCGACCTGGGGTTCGGCCCGAAGCCGGTCGCGGTAGTCCATCGCGCGGCGCACGGCCTTCAAAAACGTGTGCGATCCGTCGAAGATCGGAACACCCGCCCGCTCCGCGGCGTCAAGAATGTCCTTGGGCGGCGTCCGGCTCCAATGCTGGCAGATGCCGACCGGTTTTTCCGTCTTGTCGTGCACGCTCTTGCACAGGTCGACCATCTCCGCGGTGATCGTGTCGGTCATGCCGAGGTCTGAGAACATCATGGCGACCGCCGTATCCGGATCGTCGATCAAGGCCTGTAGGCAGCCACCGAAGACCTTGTCCCAGTCCTTGCCGGTCCCCCAGCAATCGGTTGGGTTGACTGGCTCCAGACCGTACTCCAGCAGGCCGGCGAGTTTCTCGGTCGTCGTCTCGTTGATATCGGAGAACGGCACGTCTTCGCGGTCGGCAAGATCGATCAGCATGCCCCGCGCCCCGCCGGAGTCCATCGTGCCGGCCAGACCGCCCGATGCCAGCGGCCGGTCTAGCGCGAGTAGCTGCGCGGTCGCCGCCAGTTCGTCGAAACTCTCGACCCGCAAGACGCCGTAATGATCGAACACCGCCTCATAAGCGGCATCGTTGCCGGCCATGGCGCCCGAATGGCTCTGGGCTAGGATGGCGCTTTTCTCCGTACGGCCGACCTTGAGCGAGACGATGGGGATGCCGCGATCCCGCGCCTTGCCGAGCGCCGCGCAAAAGCCTTCGGGGTCCCTGACGGTCTCCAGGAACAACATGATGACGCGGGTCGAGTCGAGCTCCAGCGCGTAGTCGATGTAGTCGGCGGCCGTCACGGTCATCTCCTGGCCGGCCGAGACCACGAGGTTGTAGCGCTTGCGCGGGTCGACAAACTGCAGCGTCAGGAACGCGACACCGGAATGGGTGATGAATGTCGCCGCACCCGGCTCCGGCCACTCGTGCATCATCGTCCATGTCGCGCGCATGCCGGATGTCCGGTTCACCACGCCCATGCAGTTTGCGCCGCAGACCTTGAGATCCGCCTCGCGCGCCATATCGGTGACTCGCTGCTTCAGCTTCGGTTCGCTCGTGTCACCCTCCAGGTAACAGCTGGCGAAGATGGTGGCGGCGCCGACGCCCGCCTTGATTGCCTCGGCGACGCTCTCCTCCAGCCGGTCATTGGCGATCGAGATGACCGCGTGATCGACCGGCTCAGGTATCTCCGACAAGCGCGGGAAACAGGCATGGCCGTCGATCTCGTCATGGTTGGGGTTGACCGCGTAGACCGTGCCGGTGAACTCCGGATTGGCAGCGTTACGCAGGGTCCAGAGCCCAAACGAGTCCTCACGCGCCGAAGCACCGACAACGGCCATCGTCTTGGATTCAAGAAGGGGACGTAAGGGATGATTACTCATGACGGCGGCGAGACTAGCACCGGAAGCGCGCCCCGCCACCCCGATCTTCGGCGACCATGACGCCTGATCACGTCCCGATGATCATCGTCCACAGCCCTTTCGGGACGGTCACGCGCCGGCTAGACTGCCGCCAGCGACACCGTGTGTGGAGCGCGCTTTTGAGTTTCAAGTCTGCGATCCCCTCCGTCGACCGGCTGCTTGGTCTCCCCGACCTGCAAGCGCTGGTGGTGAGTCACGGCCGCACGCTGACCACCGATGCGGTGCGCCAGGTGCTCGCCGATCTGCGCGCTCAACCGGACGACGCGTCGCCCGATTTAAGCGAAGCGAAGCTGGTGCGCGATATCACTGAGCGCGTGAACTACCGCGTCGTGCTGTCGTTGCGTCCGGTTTTCAATCTGACCGGAACCGTGCTCCACACCAATCTCGGCCGCGCGCTCTTGCCCGAAAGCGCGATCGAGGCAATGACGGCGGTCGCGCGCGGCGCCAGCAACCTGGAGTTCGATGTCGCCGCCGGCAAGCGCGGCGATCGCGACAACCATATCGAGGAGCGCCTGTGCCGCCTGACCGGGGCCGAGGCGGCGACTGTCGTCAACAATAACGCCGCGGCCGTCCTGCTCGCGCTCAACGCGCTGGCCGCCCGCAAAGAGGTGCCGGTCTCGCGCGGTGAACTGATTGAGATCGGCGGCGCGTTCCGCCTGCCCGACATCATGCGCCGCGCCGGCACGCGCCTGGTCGAGGTCGGCACCACCAACCGGACCCACGCGCGCGACTATGAGGCAGCGATCGGCGACCGCACGGCATTGCTGATGAAGGTGCACACCAGCAACTATGCGGTCGAAGGTTTCACCGCCGCGGTCGCGGAGGCGGAACTCGCGGCGATCGCGCATGCCCACGGCCTGGCGATGATGACCGATCTGGGCAGCGGCACGCTCGTCGACCTCACCGCCTATGGCCTGCCCGCCGAACCGACGGTCAGCGGCATGATCGCGGCGGGCGCCGACGTCGTGACGTTCTCCGGCGACAAACTGCTCGGCGGCCCCCAGGCCGGCCTGATTGTCGGGCGGGCTGACCTGATCACGAAGCTCAAGAAGAACCCGATGAAACGCGCCTTGCGCTGCGACAAGGTGACGCTCGCCGCGCTGGAAGCCGTGCTGGTTCTTTACGAAGACCCGGACACCCTGCCCGACCGCTTGCCATCATTGCGATTGCTGACACGTGGCGAAGCGGCGATCCGGGCGGACGCCGACACACTACTGCCGGCGATGACAAGAGCTCTCGACGGTCATGCCGAGGTCGATGTCGTCGCGGTCAAGAGCCAGATCGGCAGCGGCGCCCTGCCGGTCGATCTCCTTCCCAGCGCCGCGTTGCGGCTGCGCAGCAGCGCGCCGAAGAAGCGCCAGGGCCGCGCGCTCAAGGAGCTCGCTGCGGCCTTCCGCAACCTGCCGTGCCCGGTGATCGGACGCGTCAGTGACAACGCGCTGATGTTCGATCTGCGCTGTCTTGACGACAAGTCAGCCTTCACCGCGCAACTCGACAAACTGGCCCTGCCGTGATCGTCGCGACCGCCGGCCATGTGGACCACGGCAAGACGGCGCTGATCCACGCATTGACGGGCGTCGAGACCGACCGGCTGCCGGAAGAAAAGAAACGCGGGCTGACCATCGATCTGGGCTTCGCCTATCTGCCGCTCGCCGACGGTACGGTCCTCGGTTTCATCGACGTGCCCGGCCACGAGAAGTTCCTGCGCAACATGGTGGCGGGCGTCGCCGGTATCGACATCGCGCTCCTGGTTGTCGCCGCTGACGACGGCATCATGCCGCAGACCATCGAACACCTCGCCGTGCTCGATCTGCTAGGCGTTAAGGACGGCCTGGTTGCCTTGACCAAGACCGACCTTGTCGAAAGCAACCGGGTTGCATCGGTCGAGAACGACATCCGCGCGTTGTTGGCCGACACGCATCTCGCTGGCAGTCCAGTGTTTCCGGCCGCGGCATTGGCCGGCACCGGTATCGACGACCTGCGCGCTCATTTAGAGACCCTCGCCGTCAATCTTTCCAGGCGCGCTAGCACCGGCACCTTCCGCCTGGCCGTCGATCGCAGCTTCACCATCCCCGGCGCCGGCACGGTCGTGACCGGTACGGTCTTCTCTGGCCACGCCGCGGCAGGCGACCGCCTCAATGTCGTGCCTGCCATGCGCGAAGTCAGGCTGCGCGGCATTCACGCACAGGATCGACCGTCGGACGAGGCGCGGGCGGGTTGGCGCTGCGCCCTCAATCTTGCCGGTGTCGAACGCGACGAGGTCGCGCGCGGCGATTGGATCGTCGCGTCGGGCGCACCACCGCCATCGCGCCGTCTCGACATCCGCCTTCGCGTGCTCGCGAGCGAAGGCAACCCGCTGAAGCATTGGACACCCGTTCATGTCCACCACGGCGCGGCCCATCTGCACGGCCATGTCGCGGTGATCGGCGCAGGGTCGATCGCGCCGGGTGAAATGGGCCTCGCGCAGCTCGTGCTCGACACGCCGGCGGTCGCGGCAAGTGGCGATGCGGTCGTACTGCGTGATCAGTCGGCGCAGCGAACCCTGGGCGGCGGCCGGGTCATCGATCCCGCCGGGCCGGCGCGTGGCCGCGCGCGCCCGGGGCGCATCGCCGTGCTCGAAGCCCTTGACCGCCGCGATGACGCAGCCGCGCTGGCCGCTCGGCTCGACCTGCCGGGATCGGGCGTCGCGCTGGAGGCGTTTCGGCGCAGTCGCAACCTGACGGAGGACGAAGCGGCTACACTCTTTGCCAAAGCCGATCTCACGATCACCGGACGCGGCGATGATGCAGTCGGCCTTTCCCCCGTGCGCTGGGCCGCCCTGCTCGAGACAGTCGAACATGCGGTCGGCCGATGGCACGGCGAGCATCTCGACCGACTCGGCCCGACACTGGAAGAATTGCGCCGCGCCGCCGCTTGGGGCCAGGACCGCAATCTGTTGCAGGAGGTCTTGGCCGCCCTGGTCGGCGAAGGACGCCTACAACGCCGTGGCATGGTCGTGCACAAACCCGGTCACGACGTCAGGCTCAATGCCAAGGACGAGGCGCTGTGGCAGCAGGTCCGCGCCCACCTCTCACCAGACCAGGGTAGTCCGCCGGCGTTGTGGCAGCTTGCGGAAACGATTGGCAGCGAACCGGAAACCCTCGACCGGTTTCTCGGCAGGCTTGCCGGCATGGGGCTTGTCATGCGTATCGCGCGCAACCGTTACCTGACGCCAGAAGACGCCGCCCGTTATGGCCGTGTCGCCGAACAACTCGCATCCAATGACGAGCCCGGCCTGACCGCCGCAAGCTTTCGCGACGCGGCGGGCGTCGGACGCAACTTCGCGATCGACCTCCTCGAGTTTCTTGACCGCGCCGGGCTAACCCTTAGACAGGGTGCGCGGCGCAGCCTGCGCCGCTCCGCCGCCGACGTCTTCGGTGCGGAATTATCACCAGACAAAGACCGTGCCCATGCTTAAGTCGTTTTCCATTCAGGCGCTCAGCGCCGGTCTGCTCGCCTCGTTTGTCGGCTTCGCCAGCTCGTTCGCCGTCGTGCTTCAGGGCCTGACGGCCGCCGGCGCCAGTCAGGCCGAGGCCGCATCCGGCCTGATCGCGCTCTCCATCTCCATGGGCCTGTGCGCCATCTGGTTGAGCCTCAAGTTAAAGCTGCCGATCTCGGTTGCCTGGTCGACGCCGGGCGCGGCGCTGCTGGCGACCTCCGGCGCCGTGGAGGGCGGTTTCGCCGCGGCGGTTGGCGCCTTCATCGTGACCGGCGTGCTGCTGGTGATCGCCGGACTGTGGAAGCCGCTTGGACGCTGGGTCGCCGCGATCCCCGCGCCGCTGGCCAACGCACTTCTGGCCGGCGTGCTGCTTGGTCTTTGCCTGGCACCGGTCAAGGCGGTCGCCGAACTGCCGCTGCTCGCGCTGCCCATCATCATCGTGTGGGCGGTTATGGCGCGCTTCACGCGGATCTATGCGGTGCCCGCCGCCGTCGTCATAACCGCCGTCATCATCGCCACGACCACCGACATGTCGGCGATGAAAATGAACGCGCTGTGGCCCGATCCGATCCTGGTCATGCCGGCCTTCTCGCCCGAGGCCATGATCGGCATCGCCCTGCCGCTCTTTATCGTGACCATGGCGTCGCAAAACATCCCGGGCATGGCGGTGTTGCACGCCAACAATTATCAGCCCAACCCCAGTCCGCTGTTCGCGACCACCGGCTTGTTCAGTTTGTTCTCCGCGCCATTCGGCGGCCATGCCGTCAATCTGGCGGCGATTACCGCGGCGCTCTGCGCCGGCGAGAACGCCCATAGCGATCCGGCGCGGCGATACTGGGCGGCGGTTGTCGCCGGTGTTGGCTATGTGTTCTTCGGGTTGATCGCGGGCGCCGCAACCGCGTTCATCGCCGTCGCGCCGCCGCTTCTGATCCAGGCGGTTGCCGGCCTTGCGCTTCTGGGCGCGCTCGGCATGTCCCTGGTCAACGCGTTCAGCGATGCCAAGGACCGGGAAGCCGCGATCGTAACCTTCCTGGTCACTGCCTCCGGCCTGACGTTCTTCGGGATCAGCGGTGCGTTCTGGGGCCTGCTCGCCGGAGGCGCGGTGATGGGTCTGGCGCGCTGGCGGCGCGGCAAGGCATGAGACGACATTATGGAAAGGGGTCGCATCCGGTGATGCGCCCGGTCTTCAAAACCGGTGAGACGCGTTCAACGGGTCTGGTGGGTTCGACTCCCACCCCTTTCCGCCATTGCCGCCGCGCGAGCTCATGACCCCTTCTGAGCCGGTCACCTGCGACATCGTTCTGATCGGCGGCGGTCACGCCCATGTCGAAGTGATCCGCCGTTTCGCCATGGAGCCGGAACCCGGCGTGCGGCTGACGATCATCGCGCGCGACACGTTCACGCCGTACTCCGGCATGCTGCCAGGCTACCTGGCCGGTCACTACGACCATGCCGCCTGCCACATTGATCTGCGCCCCCTGGCGCGAATGGCGCGCGCCCGGCTGATCCATGCCCCGGCGACGGGCCTTGATCCTGGCGCGCGCACGGTCGCCATCGAAGGGCGCCCGCCGATCCCCTATGATCTCGCCTCGATCGATGTCGGTTCCGTGCCCACCACGTTGGGTATCGCGGGTGCCGACGACCACGCAGTCCCGGTCAAGCCGGTCGACAAGTTCCTGACCCGTTGGCAAAGCGTCGAAGCGCGCGTGTCGGAGACCACCGGACCATTCCGCCTGACCGTGGTCGGCGGCGGTGCTGGCGGCGTCGAGGTGGCACTTTCCCTTCGTCATCGGCTGCGCCGCCACCTCACCGAACGAGGCGGCGACCCCGACCGCGTTGCCGTCACCGTCGTTACTGATCGCGATACCGTCCTGCATCAGCATGCCATACCGGTGCGCCGCGCGATGATTCGCGCGCTGGGTAAGCGCAACATCACCATCGTCACCGGACACAGGGTCGTCGCGTTTCACGATGACCGCGTCGTCTGCGATCCCCACGAGGAGATCGCCAGCGACGCCGCCGTCCTGGTGACCCATGCCGCCGCCCATCCGTGGTTGGCATCGACCGGACTCGACCTGGACGACAGCGGTTTCATCAAGGTAGGACCGACCCTGCAAACCGTCTCCCAACCCGCCGTCTTCGCAGCCGGCGATGTCGCCGCGTTCACCAGCCAGCCGCTCGCCAAGAGCGGCGTCTATGCCGTGCGCAAGGGGCCGGTGCTGGCCGAGAATCTGAGACTTATGGCGCGTGGCATGCGGCCCCGACCCTATCGCCCACAGGGCCGCACGCTGGCGCTGATCTCGACCGGCGATCAGAACGCCGTCGCGTCCTGGGGTCCGCTCGCGGTCGAAGGCGCCTGGGTGTGGCGCTGGAAAGACCACATCGACCGACGCTGGATGGCGGTCTACCAGGACATCGAGCCGATGCCCGAGGACCCAACCGATCCCATGCGTTGCGGCGGCTGCGGCGCCAAGGCTCCAGCACCTGTCCTGGACCGCGCGCTCCAGCGCCTGGATGTCAAAGCCGACTCGGCGCTGCTCGCTGGGCTCGACGCACCGGATGATGCCGCTGTCTTCACACCGCCCGATGGCCAGGTTGCGGTGCAGACCGTTGACCAGTTCCGTGCCCTGGTTGACGACCCCCACTTGTTCGGTCGGCTGATGGCGGTTCATAGCCTGGGCGACCTGCATGCCATGGGCGCGACACCCGCCGTCGCCTTAGCGCTTGTGGGCCTGCCGTTCGCCGACCCCGGGCGCATGGAATCGGATCTGGTCCAGGTGCTCTCCGGCGCGCTTGAGGTTTTGAACGCTGAAGGCTGCGCGCTTGCAGGCGGCCACACCAGCGAGGCTCAGGAGTTCACGTTTGGCCTGTCGCTGACTGGCTTTGCGCGGCCGGACGCTCTCTTGACGAAAGGCGGCTTGCGGCCCGGCGACGATCTGATCCTGACCAAACCATTGGGCACCGGCGTCTTGTTCGCCGCCGACATGCGCGGCGCGGCCCAGAGCGCCTGGATCGAGGCGGCGCTCGCTTCGATGTTGCAGTCGAGCGCGGCTGCGGCGACCTGTCTGAGGGCCCATGGCGCAAAGGCAGCTACAGATGTCACCGGCTTCGGCTTGGCCGGTCATCTCGGCGAAATGCTGCGGGCGTCGTCGGTCGACGCCGAGCTTGTGTTGGATGGGCTGCCGGTGCTGGCGGGCGCACGCGATCTGCTCGCGCGCGGTTTCGCGAGCACCTTGCAGCCTGCCAATCAAGAGGCCGCGGCATCAACCGTCAGCGACATGACCGACGCGATCCTGTTCGATCCGCAGACCGCCGGCGGCCTGCTGGCCGGCATTCCGAGTGACAGAAGCGCTGCGTGTTTGCAGGACCTCAACGACGCGGGCTATGTGTCAGCCCGCGTCGTGGGTCGTGTTGTTGGACGAGGTCAGGGCCGCATCACGATCAAGCGTGGTACGTCTCCGGCACCAACATGAACTCGCCGACGTCGAAGAGCTCGGGATCCTCTTCCTGCAACAAAGTCTTGCGCAGGGATTGCAGCATCTCGGCCAACGACGTCTCTTGCCACAGCCAATCGGAGAGTTCCTTCTGACCGACCACGCCCGGCCGCGCGGTCGCGGCCTCCATGTAAAATGCCTTCAGATCCTCCGCCGAAAGGCGCAAGGCATCGGCGCTCCCGACGGTCTTGATCGGGCTCTCGCGGGTTTCCCCTGCGAGCCAGCCGTCCAGGAACCGGGCGGCATCGTTCATGGCGAGACCGCTTAAGCCAACGGCCGTGCGGCCGCGCCGGTCGCGGCCAACCTCGTACCACGGCTGCAGTTGGCCGATTTCCGCCAGCACCGCTTCACGAAGGCCGGTCCGGTCCTCCGGCACCGGCGGCTTCGGGAAGCTCACCGGACAGACCCAGCTTTCCATCGCTTCGTCGGCAACTTCTTCCGGGGCTTCTTCGGGGAAGTCTGCCAGCACCGGTCCTTCCGGCACCTCGAACAGGTCGAGCGCGGCCTTCAGCACTTTGGTCTGGAACGCCGGGTTGTTCGGCACACCGAACGGCCGGCCCAGTGGGAACGGCACCCAGAGCGTGCGCGGCGGTCTGAGCGTTTCGGCATGCTCGCGCACCAGCGCGACAATCACCGTCGCCAGGCCCTCGTCTTCCAGATACTTCGCCAGTCCGCCAACGGCGCACGTGCAAAGGGGTCAAACGGGGGCCAGAACAACCGTGTTAACGCCGTCAGCTTTCAGGATGCCCGCGAGATCGCGGACCGCCGATTCCATCAGTTTCGGGTCGGTCGCGCCCATGAACGAATAATGGAAATCCGCCACCGAACCGATCGCGCCGTCATCCGCCAGCTCGTTCAGCCGGTGCAACGGGAACGCGATGTTCACGTCCTGATGAAAGCCCGTGCGGTCATGACTGGTCGAGACGTGGTCCATGACGACATCATCGACCTTGTCCGCCGGGATCACCCGATAGTCCGCCGCGTCGGCCGCGAACGGCTGATCGCTCTTCAGTTTCAAACCGGCCGAGGAAACCAGCGCAACGCGCCGATCGCCGGCAGGCGCCGGTTCTGTCCAGGGTTCCATCTCGATATCCGGCACCGGATGATCGATCAGAAAGTCTCTCATATCGGCGTGGAGATCCGCCAACCTCACCATATCGTCACTCCTTCCCCAATCCGGGCCGAAGCCTCGTGGAGAAGGCCCAGCCTGTCAACACACGGCTTCACGGGTGGGCAGCATCATCGGCGCCATCTCATCGGCCGTGCGGCCCGCCCAGTCGAGCTCCGACACCCGCTCCAGCATACGCGCCTGGGCGCGCTGCAGGCGTTCGGACTCCGCGGCCAGATCGATGGTTGTCAGCTTGCCGTCGCGCACCACCGCCTCGCCGTCGACATAGACATCGCGCACCGCGCGTTCGGCGGCGACGACCAGCAGGCTGCGAAGCGGCTCGCGCACCGGCATCATCGCCGGGTGTTCGAGGTCGACGACGACGAAGTCAGCGCGTGCGCCCGGCGCCAAACGGCCGATGTCGTCACGGCGTAGCGCCCTGGCGCCGCCGGAGGTCGCAGCATTGAAGACGTCGAGGTAGTCGAGGTCGGCGACGCTCTCGCCGATGACGCGCGCGGCGACCGCGGCCGTGCGCATTTCCTCCAACATGTTGTGCGGATAGGTGTCGGTGCCGATGCCCATGTTGACGCCGCGGCGGACGTATTCGCCGAAGGTCCGCAGCGTAATGCCGCGCCGCGAGAAGACGGTCGGGCAGTGGGCGACCGTCGCGCCGCGCTCGGCCATCAGGTCGAGATCGCGGTTGGACGACCAGTGCAGCCAGGGATGGTGATCCAGGAATATGCAATGGGCGATGATGCTGCGCTCGTCCAGGACGCCCATATCGGCCATCCACTGGATCGGCGTCTTGCCGTGGCGGCGCTGCATCTCCAGAAACTCGGTCACCGACTGCGCGGCATGAATGGTCCAGGGAAGATTGCGCTCGGTGGCATAGGCGTGGCTGTCGCGCAGCAGCGATTCGCCGCAGGTATCGACCTGGGAAGGCGACAGCATGCCGTCGAGCCGGCCCGAGGGATGCTGTCGCGCCAGCTCGATCACCCGGCAGGCGGCGTCGAACCGTTCGCGCCCGGCCTTCTCGTCCCAGTCATACTGCAGCTTATAGCCGTCGGACGTGTACCAGCGGGCGTCGCGGAAGAAAGGCGCGGCGACGGCGCGGATGCCGCTTTCGGCAAGCGCATCGAGCCAGCCGTCGAAGGCCGCCGACAGATCGACCACCGTGGTCACGCCCGACAACAGCAGCTCCGCCAGCGCGACCTTTAGACATGCCATGCGTCCTTCGTCATCGGCGGGATCGAACACCGGCAGGTGCTCATAGAGCGAGCTGTGCCAGAACCCCGGCGAATGGGTCTCGTCGGTCACGCCCTTGCGCATGGTCTCGCTGGTCGGGTGGCTGTGGACGTTGACCAGACCGGGCATCACCATGCGTCCGGCGCCATCAATCTCAATCTCGGCGGGACCGTCATATCCCTTACCGACGAAGGTGACGGCGCCGCCGGAGAAGGCGAGATCGGCGCTACGCAGATAGACATGGCGTGCATCGGTCTTATCCCACGCGACCAGCCAATCGATTCCACGGATAACAGTCGTCTCGCTCATGACATCTCTCCCCTGGTCGCACCTCGGCGCGATGAATTGTCTCTCTATGACAGCGGCGCGGCACATCATTATGCTGCACCGCGCCGCTGTTGCCAGGGAGGATAGACGTTGACCCAGAAAGATCTCTACCCCATGCACGAACCGTGGGACCGCTTCGCGCTTCCAGTCAGCAGTCTGCACACCCTGCATGTCGAGCAGGGCGGCAAGGCGGACGGCGTGCCGGTGGTCTTTCTACATGGCGGGCCGGGCGATATCTGGTCGCCGGCGATTTATCGCTTCTTCGACCCCGACCATTATCGCGTCATCGCGTTCGACCAACGCGGCGTCAACCGCTCGACGCCGGCGGGCGAACTCACCGACAACACGACGCCCCACCTGATCGCCGATATCGAAGCGATTCGGGAGCACCTGGACATCGAACGGTGGATCGTCTTCGGTGGAAGTTGGGGCAGCGCCCTGGCGCTCGCCTATGCCCTGGAACATCGCGACCGCGTCCTGGCGCTGGTCGTGCGCGGCATCTACATGGGCGATTCCGACGACGATATCTGGGGTTTCAGCCACTGCCGAAATCTTCTGCCGGAAGCCTGGGACGAATTGGCGAGCCACTTCAGCGACAGTGACCACGACAACCTGTTCGCCGCCTGCGCGCGTGATATCAATGATGACGACGAGGTGCGCGCCTTGGAAGTCGCCAAGGCATTCGACGATTTCTCTGGCCTGCTCTGTGGCAACACGACCAAGCGCGACGACATTCCCCTTCACAAATCGTCCGACGCCGAGACCCTGGTCACATCGCGCCTGTCTCTCGCCTATTTCGCGAATGACATTTTCCTGCCACCCATGCACCTGCCGAACAATGTACACAAGCTGGCGGGCCTTCCCGGCGCCATCGTGCAGGGACGCCGCGACCTCATATGCCCGGCGCGCAATGCCTGGATGCTGCACAAGGCCTGGCCCGATGCGTCCCTGACCATCAGCGACGATGCCGGCCACGCACCGTTCGAGGACGGTAACCGCGAGGCCCTGGTCGCGGCCATGGAAACCCTGAAGGACCTGAGGTCATGACGTCCTCGCGTTTAATCGAACCGGAAGAACTGGAACCGCTGGCGACAGGCGCTTGGATTCTGGGCGCGGGCGGCGGCGGCAGTCCTTATGACGGCTACCTCAATCTTCAGCGCCTCTATCGCGACGGCACGCGGGTCACGTTGCTGGATCCCATGGCGCTCGATGATGACGACCTGATCGCTGTCGTCTCGACCATGGGCGCACCGTTGGTCGGCCAGGAACGGCTGACCGACCCGACACTGTCGGTCAAACCTGTCATCGCCATGCAGGACTATCTGGGCCGCAGTTTTAACGCCGTGATGCCCGTCGAAATCGGTGGCGGCAACGGGCTTGAGCCGATGTTGGTCGCCTCCCAGCTCGACATCCCGGTTGTCGACGCCGATGCCATGGGCCGCGCCTTTCCCGAAGCCCAGATGACCAGCTTCGCCATCCATGGCCTCAAGATGTACCCGATGGCGCTGGGCGACATCCGCGGCAATGCGGTGATCGTGCAACAGGCTGAGAACCCCAAATGGGTCGAACGTACCAGTCGCGCCGTATGCACCGCGTTGGGCAGCACCGCGCCGACCGCCAAGGCGCCGCGCACCGGCCGCGAGGTGAAGGACTGTGGCATCCTCTATTCGGTCACGCGCGCCATCAATCTTGGACGAACGGTCCACGATGCCCGCGCGCGTCACGTCGACCCCGTCGCCGCCGTCCTCGAAGGCGAAGGCGGGCGGTTGATGTTCACCGGCAAAGTCCAGGACGTCGACCGCCGGACCACGGCTGGTTTTCTGCGCGGCTCGGCGCGCCTGGAAGGGCTGGATGGTGACCACGGCGCGACGTTCGAGGTCGACTTTCAGAACGAATACCTGATCGGCCGACGCGACGGCGAGGCGACGGTCATGGTACCCGACATCATCTGCCTGATGGACAGCGAAACCGGCGAAGCGGTGGGTACGGAAACACTGCGTTACGGCCAGCGCATCGCGGTGATTGCGCTGCCGGCACCGCCGGTCCTCTCGACACCGGAGGGCCTGGCGCTGGTCGGTCCTCGCGCCTTTAATTACGACGTCGATTACCGGCCAGCTTTCAATGCCTGATGGATTGTCGACCGCGTGCTGGAGGGGTTGCCCATGTCCAGTCCGGCGATGCAAGAGGTTCTATGGCGTCGACGTAACGCTTGAGATTGAGCAAGGCGCTTTCCACGCTGGCATCACACAGCGCCCGTGATGCCTGAAGCCCAGGCCGCGATCGCGCGCATCGGCGCGTTTGTATCGCAACACACAGGCTGATCGCGAAGCCTGAGAGACTTGGCGGGGAGAACGCGGTTGTTGCTGCGAACCATGGGGCAGCCACTTAACAGCAGCTCGTGGCTACAAGGGCCCTCCGCGTCAAGCCGGAAGGCTGCCCGCCTTCCACCCCAACGCTGACACAGTGGACCCGCTCTAGGATCACGATTGACCCTACGCTCAAGTGTGCTCGTCGAGTGCTTTCGTCATCAGGACGAAAGGGCCTTCAGGATACGATTGGAATTCGACAAACTCATATCCGAGAGCCTCGTAGAATGGCCGCGCAGTAACTGAGGAATGAACCATCATTTCTGAGATCGCATTTTGTCGTGCAACCTCTTCAATCTCGGCAACGAGTACCTTCCCCAACCCTTGTCTCTGATAGCTGGGCTCTATGAACATCGAACGAAGATAATCATGTCTTAGCCCCGCCGTACCAACAAGGTCGACACCTGCAAAGCCAAGAAGAATGTGTTCATTTACGATTCTCTTAGCGACCGGCTCCGGCTCAAAAATTGAGCACAACAAGTCAATTGACTGTTGATCGTAATCTTTGGAATTCGACACGCGAATAGTACGCCGGATCAGTCCACTAAGCGCAACTGCATCGGCATCCGTTGCTTTGCGAATTTCGATCGGTTTCATCACGGTAACTGTATCCGGTGAAATACGACGTCCGCAATCGACCAACCTCCGACAGGCGGAGCCACAATCGGGACGTCCGGGTTGATCCGACCAGCGGGGATCATGGTCCGTCAGGCCGCTCGCTCAGTTGATGAGTAAGCGCCTTAGAGTGTTGCAGAACCACGCACCTGCCAAGCGCTTTAGCCGAGGCGCTCGATACCGGCCTTGATCTCGTCGAGCGTGGGCTAACCGAAGGCCAGGCGAATGAAAGGGCCGGCATCGTTGCGGATATGGAAGTCGGAGCCGTAGGCGATACTGATCTCGTTCTCCGCCGCGATCTCCTGGACACGGGCCGGGACATCCTCATATGGCCGAACGCTGAGCCGTTGGTAACCTATGCAGCGGTGGGGCGGTTCGGGAAACAACGTTTCCTGACAGTCGCGACACCGATCAATTGAGAAAGACGAACCTGGATATCGCATTGCTACCTAGCCTGAGTTTGTCCCAGGGCTATGATCGATCGGATAGAAAGCGGTCAGACGCTTGGAGTTCGCACAATGAAGACTACGACGTTGCTCTACGGCGTTCTTGCGCTGAGCGTGTTGCACTGGTTGGTGATTGATGAATCGGCTGCTCAGGTAACTCAAGAACAGCTCGATGCGATCTCGACGCCGAACGAAGTTGAGACCTCGATCGGCGTGCTGAAGTTCATCGACGGCGCGCCACTGCCCGAGACCTCGACAATGGTCTACGACTACCTTGATCGAGCACGGGCTGTGGATGCGTTCCTAAAGGGGATTCCCGCAGCCTCGGTCTACATGCTCATCGAAGGGGTGAAGCCGGTGGGCGCTGTCGAAGCGCATCAGGTTGGCATCTTCGACACGCTGATGGATTCGAACTCCCTCTTCCTCACGGGGAACAGCTCGACCATGTACGTTTTCCCGAACCTTGAGCTGGATCGCGATGGCCCGACGGTCGTTGAAGTTCCTCCCGGAGCACTTGGGGCATTCAACGACGCATACTTCCGTTACATCGGCGATGTCGGCCCGGCAGGTCCGGATGCCGGTGAGGGCGGCAAGTACCTCATTCTTCCGCCGGGGTACGAAGGAGAGGTCCCCGAGGGCTATTTCGTCGTGCAATCCCCGAGCTATACGGTCTGGACATTCATGCGAATGTCGGTGGCCGACGGGTTGGAGGCCGCCTACAGCAACGTGGCAGAGAATCTTAGGGTTTACCCGCTGAGCCAAGCGGACAATCCACCGGAACTGGAGTTGATCAGCCTTTCAGGCAAGTCGTTCAACACCATTCATGCCAACAACTTCCAGTTCTTCGAAGAACTTAACGCGGTTGTACAGCGAGAGCCGATCGATCTCTTCCCGGCGGAGACCCGTGGCTTGTGGGCCTCGATCGGGATCGAGAAGGGCAAGCCATTCGAGCCGGACGACAGGATGCGTGCCATCCTCGAAGACGCCGTGGCGATTGGCAACGCGGCGGCGCGGTCGATTGTCTGGCATCCGCGGACCAACACGACCCTCGCTGGTTTGCAGACTTTTGAGGGCATGAACTGGAACGCCGCCTTTTTGAATCAGAACGTGTTCTTCAACGGGCCCGATGGGCAGACAATGAACACGGATGCGCGCGTCACGTTTCACTATCCGTACACCGCTGTCACGCCAGCCATGGCGAAGCCGCGGCCCGGTGTCGGGTCCGACTATCGGATCGCTTACCTTGATGCTGCTGGCGAGCCCTTCAACGGCTCCAACACCTACAAGGTAACCCTGCCGCCGAACCCTCCGGCCGACGACTTCTGGGCGTTTACGCTCTATGACGCGCAAACGCGATCAATGCTACAGACGGATCAACCTTTGCCGACCATCGATAGCATCCAGAGTGATCCCAAGCTCAACGAAAACGGATCGATCGATGTGTACTTCGCTCCAGAACCGCCAGAGGGATGGGAAGCAAACTGGGTCCAGACAATTCCAGGCAAGAGTTGGTTCACCATCTTGCGGATGTATGGGCCGAGACAGGATTGGCTTGACGGCAAGTACGTGCCAGGCGAGATCACGCTCGTCGAGTGATCCAGCATATGCTGGCACCGGGTTCAATGACCGGCGCCTTGCAAGCCACTCATCCGCCATGCGCCATGACAATTGCTGGCTACTGTCTGACATGGCATCGCGCGATGGTTGAGGCCCGCGACCTGCTTTGGGCGAACATTGGCCCGGATCGCTGAACAAGTCCGCTTTCGACCCAGAGCGGAATTGCCGGATGTCACCGTCCTGGGCAACAATAGCCACCTGGGTGATCCAAACCAGAGATTGGAGCATGGCGCGCCATGACGGAGAAGAATGATCCCGGTCTGAAGCTGGAAGACTGCGTCAATGACACCTGCCCATGGTCGGGTGATCCGGTGTCCGACGACTCGCTGACACGTTACAAAGGCATGGTCGTGGGTTTCTGTAACCCCGGCTGCCGTGACAAGTTTGAAGCCGCGATCAAGCATTTCGACGCGGCGGGATAGACGACCGCTCAACGCCGGTAAGCGTCAGGTGACTGATCCTTGCGCGCCGACGGCGTGAAGAATATGCCGACGTCCTGAACATTTCGATTGCGCCACGCGACCTCGTCGTTTCACAAGACGCTGGTGCGTGCGTTGCCGACGAAGAGGCGCAGCCAAGAGAGCGGAGTTCCGTGGCGTGGATACATTCGACGTTATCATCATCGGCGCCGGGTCCGCCGGATGCGTCTTGGCCAATCGCCTCAGCGAAGACGGCAGACTGTCCGTCCTGCTGCTCGAGGCCGGAGGGCGAGACCGGAGTCCCTTCATTCATATGCCGATCGGCTACGGCCATTCCTACTTCAATCCCCGGATCAACTGGAAGTATACAACCGAAGCCGATCCCGGCATTGCGGGGCGTCAGGCTTACTGGCCGCGGGGCAAGGTGCTCGGCGGCTCCAGTTCGATCAATGCGATGGTCTGGGTGCGCGGCCTGCCCAACGACTTCGACGATTGGGTCGCGTCCGGCGCGGACGGATGGGGCTGGGACACCGCCCAACGCTACTTCAAGAAGCTCGAAACCTGGTCGCGCGGCGGTGATGCGGTTCGCGGCGGCGACGGACCGCTGTGGGTTCAGGACGTCGCCGATCAGGTCCATCCGCTTTGCAGCACTTATCTGGAAGCCGCGCGCCAATTGGAGCTGCCGATTACCGATGATTACAACGGCGCTAAGAGCGAGGGCGCGGCAATCTATCAGTTGTCGACGCACAAGGGCGTGCGGGCATCGACCGCAAGATGTTACCTGCACCCGGCCCGAGGCCGAAAGAATCTGACGACCGTGACACGCGCCCATGTCACTGGCATCGACATCGAGGACGGCCGGGCGACGGGGGTCCGCTACATCGTCAACGGCCAGTCGCTGAGTGCCCGTGCACGGGCAACCGTCGTTCTGTCGGCCGGTGCGGTCAATTCACCACAACTGCTGCAGCTTTCCGGCATTGGTCCGGCGGCGGTGTTGCGCGACAAGGGTGTGAGGGTGAAGCACGACATGCCGGCTGTCGGCCGCCATCTTCAGGACCACCTGGGCCTCGACTTTTACTTTCGCTCCCGCGTACCGACGCTCAACGAGTTGCTCCGGCCCTGGCACATGCGGATCTGGCAAGGGCTTCGCTACGTCCTGACACGAAAAGGGCCTCTGTCGCTCAGTGTCAATCAAGCCGGAGGCTTCTTCAAAACCCGCGCCGATCTCGCGGCACCCAATGTGCAACTATACTTCAACCCGGTCAGCTACACTCGAGGGTCCAAGACCAAGCGGGCATTGATGAGCCCTGACCCCTTTCCCGGCCTGTTGATCGGCTACAACATGTGCCGTCCGACCAGCCGTGGAGAGATCGCGATCCGATCCGATGATCCCTTCGAGCAACCGGTGATCAGGCCGAACTACCTATCGACCAACGATGATATCGCTGACGTTCTTGAGGCCTCTCACTTTGTCCGCCGCCTCAGTGAGGCGCCGGCCCTTCGCGCCATCATAGAAAGCGAGATCGCGCCCGGCGCCGACGTCCGAACCGATGAGGGTTATCTGGAACACATCCGCGCCACGTCCTCGTCCGTGTTTCATCCATGTTCGACATGCCGGATCGGTCTGAGCGCACAGGACTCCGTTGTCGACGCCCGATTGCGCGTGCACGGCATCGACGGCCTGCGGGTGGTCGACGCATCGGTCTTTCCGAGTATCACATCGGGCAACATCAACGCGCCCGTCATCATGGTCGCGGAGCGCGCGTCAGATATCATTCGTGAGGATCTGAGGTGACCTGTTGTCGGGCGTGCCTCGACGTCGCGGTGTGAACTCGCCGACTGGGTTATTCGGATCCACCCAGTCCTTCACCGAAATGCGCGATGTGCACGGGGGCGAGGTTTGGACGAGCCATGATGGACTCTGCCATGCGGACCAGGTTCGGGATTTCGGCACGCATCCAAACCGGATCCTCGAACCAATTCATCAGCATCCAGACGTAAATGTCGACGATACCGAAGTCCGCACCGAACAGATAGGGGCCCTCGCCGATCTCCTCTTCTAGCATTCTATAGTGCCGGCGAGCGTACTCTGTTGCCGCGGCCTCAATGCCGCTTGCATGAGACGGATCGGTCGAATAGCGGTCTGCGTAGCCGCGCCGCAACTCGCCTTCGTATAGATTTGTCGCGGCGAACAGCAACCAGCGGTTCGTCTGCGCCCGTTCCGCCGTGCCCGGTTTCGGCGCCAGACCCGCTTCCGGATGCGCGTCGGCCAAATGCAGCAGGATCGCGGCGCTTTCGGTCATGATCGACCCGTCGCGCAGTTGCAGCGTGGGCAACTGTTGGCGCGGATTGATTTTGGTGAACCAGTCCGATTGCAGGTCACCGCCATCGTAGTCGACGGCAATCAACTCAAACGGCGCTCCGATCTCGGTCAGCGCGGCTTGGACGCAGGCGCTGCCCGTGCCCGGTGAGCTGTACAGTTTGTAGGTCATGCGTTTCCTCCGGTTTAACGTTGGCTTTCGACGGCTTAGCCTTGAGCGGCATTGTCATGGAATCTCGACTAGAGCAGATCCAGTTTTGATGGAGTTGCATCGCGATAACATCATGGCAGGTGAACCTGCCCCTCTCACAGACAGAGATCGGATTCACATGGTGGGGTGGAACCGTCGAACGGTTCCATCTAACCATGATCCGCTTTTGGCGCAACGGCAGCGCTGCCGTTGTCCCTTCTTAAGACCCAAGATCCCGCAGAGATGTCCGGCATTAATGGCTCGTTTTCAGTTACTGCGGAAATCAGAACAACCCGTCTCGATCCATGGAACCTAAGAGGCCACCCCCTTAAGACAGACGGACGGTCGCTTTGGGCCAGGGGTCGTCAAAGACATGTCCGGCTTTCCATTGGGCTACTTCCTGCGGCGAACAGAGGCAGTCTCGCAGCGCGCTGGCGAAGGTCTCCAGCCCGTCGCGATCGCCGATTACCGTCAGGTGGCAGTGGCGGTCGCCGAAATCGGGCGAGAACCCTTGCAGGCGGCGGCGCATCTCCTCGCGTTCTTCCGGCAAAAGGTTCAGGCTCTCATCCTCGAGCGTTGCCACTTTCCAGAAATTGAGGATTTGAAGCCCGACGCTACCAGCGGTCTGGTTCCACAACAGCTGCAAGCGGTCGCGCGTGGGCAACCAAAAGAAGCCTTTGCTGCGGTAAATGCCCACGCCCAGATAGTGGTTGTAGACATCCCACAGGCGCTGCGGATGGAAGGGGCGGGGATCGTGAATCACAATGCTGTCGATCTGGTAATCCGAAGCGCTGTCCATGGAGTTGGTGCCGTGTGTCTCGTCCCATTCCATCAGCTCCGCTCCGAGCGTGGCCACACGCTCATGATCATAGGGCGGCATGGCTAGCACATCGCTCAGTTTCACATTTCCCCATTGCATGCCCATGATATCTGCGCCCGGATTGATCGGGTGAATGGCTTCAGCGACCGTGCGCAGGCGCTCCATCGAAACTCGATCCATTTTGCTGAGCAGGATACGGTTGGCGAACATGATCTGCTCGGCCAGCAGGTTCTCGATGCCGCGCTGGTTGGCGGAGAGGTTGCGCGAGGCGGCAGGCAGAATGGCGCGGCCGAGATCGTGATCGTCTGCAAGGGTGACGGTATCCACAACAGACAGAAACCCATGAAGCCGCACCGCTTGATGGGTCCTGATTGCCTCCAAAAGAGGCCAGGGATGCGTGCTGCCCGATGTTTCGATGACAATATGGCTTGCGCCGCCAGAGCGGAACTTTTCAACCGCCTCGATAAAGCGCGTCAGCCCCTCTGGACCGCTGATGCTGCCAGCGGGAATGGAAGCAAAAAGCGCATCCCGGCGCGATAACACCTCACTCGTGTCGAGAATGCGGCCATCGACGTCGAGTTCGCTCATCTCATTGACGATCACGGCCAGGCGCACATCCTGAAACTCCCGCGCCTGTACCAGCAGGTTCTGCAGCAGTGTCGTTTTTCCGGCACCGAGGAAACCACTCAGAATGGTGATCGGAATTGGCGACGAAGCAATGTTCATGGAGTGAGCCGTTCTTCGGTTACACCAAAGCTCGCAACAGTCCGCGCGTGATGTGTCTTGCCGTGGCGATCAATTGGCGTTTGGGTGTGACGGTCGCCTCGCGTCATCGTCTTTGCACTCTCCAAACTGCGCCGAAAAATCAAATGGCTTATGTAGATGCAGCGACATGGATCTGATCGAGTGAACGTTGAGTGTTACAATGTAACAGTCCTAATAGCACTGGACGTTTCGAGCCTGCAAGGACATGCCAAACAACATCCACACGGCGTACAACGATCTTCCGGTCGACGTGTTGACGATGTGGCGAACCACCGACCAGCGCTACGGGTCACGGGGCCTTACATCAAAAAGAAGCCCGTGCGGCGCAGCCTTTGGATTCCTGGGCCCTCGATTGAGCGTGCACATTCGGTTGGCTCTGGCGGCTCCAATCCGTTCTCGTGCCGGCCAGGAACCAACATACGATGGACATCTAGACATTCGACTACATGATCGTCGGCGCCGGTCCGGTAGGCTGTGTGCTGGCTGTCGTCGACGAAGAAACGCGCGTTCGTGGTGTGGGCCGTCTACGTGTCGTGATGTCTTGACGTCGTGCCAGTAACTGGCGTTAGGCTGCGCAGCACCCGTCAAACACGCATCGGCATTCCGCGCATGCGTTCACGCTCGTGACGCCACAATGCTCGAGCAACTGTTTCTTCAAGGCCGCGCGCGCTCTGTGGAGGCGTACAGTCGCGTTGTTGACGGAGATGCCGAGTGCTTGGGCTGCCTCGGCTAACGACATGCCGCAGATGTCAACGAGTTCCAGGATTGATGCGTAGTTGGCGCTGAGCTGCCGGGTTTGCGCGACGCTGCACCCACACACCGGCTCCGCCGGTACTTCGATGGGATCGACTTCTCTTTCCACTGCCTCCAGTAGCCGGCGGTCCGCTGCCAACCGGCGTAGCGCATCATTCGCGGCATTGGCGTGAATGCGGTAGAGCCACGGCAAAACCCGCTCCGGATCTCGCAAAGTCGCAGCCTTCTCGACAGAGCGGAGCGCAGCGGCTTGGCATATGTCATCGACCACGTCCGATGGGACGCGCGACGCCACATAGCGCCGAAGCTTCGTGCTGTGGGCGCGCAATGCTGTAGCAATGCGCGCCCTTCGGTCCAACTCTGTCATTCCCAACGGGTACCTTAAGTCGACGCGTTTGAACACCCACAGGACGGCCCACAGGTACAGGCCTCACACGTGCAGGTATCGCCGCAACAGCAGCGATCGCCGCTAGGGGCGCTGTGTGCGCATTTGCATGCCGGCGGGCAGTTGTCGCAGGCGCAGACATCAGAAGTGGTCATAATCGTCTCCATGTTCAATCGTTACAGACATAGAGACGGTTTCGGATCGAGATTCTTACACCAATCGCAGACCTTTTCTGTGGCTGACGGTCTGTCCTGGAGTGAGGGCGTTGCTGTGTGCTGCTTCCGGCACTAGCACAATCTCAAAAGGACTACGTCCGGCCAACCGCCCCATTTATCCACTCAGCCGGGTTGAGGTGGCAAGCAGCACACGCCGCCCGCCACCTTCGCCCCCTTTGCATGACCCGATGCAACTCCGAGACCGGAACCGCCGCTGGTCGGGAATTCGCCTTGGGCCAGTGCGGCCTTACTCCGGTACCAAGGTTCCAGGCAGCGAGTTCACCGTCATGGTGTCGCCCGGCCGGAAATGGATCACGGATCGGATCGACTCGCCCGCCTTCAAAAGGTCGAATGCCGTGTTGATCTGGTTATGGACCATGTGGTGGGTGATGTAAGGGTCGACGCTGAAGTCACCACGCAGCCACTCATCGACCATGCCCGGAAGTTCGCTGCGGCCAAGAACGCCGCCGAATGCGGTGCCGCGCCAGACGCGCCCGGTGACGAGCTGGAAAGGCCGCGTTGCGATTTCCTGGCCGGCGCCGGCGACACCGATCACGGTGCATTCACCCCAACCCTTGTGGCAGGCCTCAAGCGCCGAGCGCATCAGGTCGACATTGCCCACGGCCTCAAAGGTGTAGTCCAGCCCGCCATTCGTCATGTCGATCAGCACTTCATGGATCGGCTGGGGATGGTCATTCGGATTGACGCACTCCGTCGCCCCCAGCGACATGGCCAAGGGGAACTTGTTGGAGTTGATGTCGATCCCGATGATCCGCGACGCGCCTTTCAGGACCGCACCCTGGATCACGGCCATGCCGACGGCACCCAAGCCAAAGACCGCGACTGTCGCGCCTTCCTCGACCTTGGCGGTATTGCGCACCGCGCCGATCCCTGTCGGGACCGCACAGCCCATGACGGAGGCCTTGGACAGCGGCGCCTCTTTGGCGATCTTGGCCACGGAAATCTCGGGCAGAACCGTGTACTCACTGAAGGTGCTGGTGCCCATGTAGTGCAGGATCTGCTTGCCCTTGTAGGAAAAGCGCGATGTCCCATCCGGCATGACACCCTCGCCCTGGGTCTTGCGAATGGTCTGGCACAGATTGGTTTTGCCAGACTGGATGTAAGGGCAATCGGGGTCTTCGGGAACATAAAGCGGGATCACGTGATCGCCGGGCACCACCGACGTTACGCCCTTTCCCACCTCCTCAACGATCCCGCAGCCCTCGTGCCCCAGAACGCAGGGGAAGCGGCCCTCCGGGTCCTCGCCCGAAAGCGTGAAGACGTCGGTGTGACATAGGCTCGTCGTGACGATCCGCACGAGGACCTCACCTTCCTTTGGACCTTCAAGGTCGATCTCTTCGATTTCGAGGGGACGGTTTGGTTCCCATGCGATGGCTGCACGTGTTTTCATAACGGATCTCCCTGTCTTCGCGATGATGTTGGTGTAAGGCCGGTTTCAGTCAGTGGCCGACGACAAAACCCGCGATGCGCGGTTGCCGACGCCTCGGTAACCGCCAGCCGGTGAGCCCGAGGTGTCGATGTGGCAAGCGGCAGAAACTGCTTGTCGTAAGGAGCAAGGTCGATCACGCGCGCCCCCCAGTCGGGTTGTCCGCGACGTGGGCCATGGCGAGTGAGCGAATGCGCGCGAGCATGAGCGACAGGCCGTTAGCCCGATGCGGCGAAAGATGCTCGGCGAGACCGATCTCGTCGATGAACGCCGGCGAGGTCGCCAGGATTTGATCGGGCTCGCGCCCCGAATAGACCTGAAGCAGCAGGGCAATGAGCCCGGCGACGATGGCGGCGTCACTTGTCGCCTCGAAATAGAGCTTGCCGTTGCGATAGTCAGCGATGAGCCAGACACCCGCCTGACAGCCATACAATCGGTTTGCCTCGATCTGCTTCGCCTCCGGGAATGGCGGCAGCCGGCGCCCCAGTTCGATCAGATACTGGTACCGCTCAGTCCAGTCTTCGAGACACTGGAAGCTCTCCACAATGGACCGCTGGGCGTTCGCCGCTGTTTCGTCCGAGGTCGGCCTCGCTTGCAGAGGGACGCCCATCTAGACGGTTCTCTGCCACGCAGAACCGTCCGCTCTCCAGTCGAGCGTCATGGCCTCATCTCTCCTTTCGTTCACAACTGTAATGTTATAACGTTTCAATCTCTGATGAAGAAGAGCCAATTTCGCCACTGGGCGCCCGGGTGGTCGCAAGTAGGTGTTTGACATGAACAAGGTCCAGGAGCGCTAGCGCCATGAACGCTGAACCCACCGACCCGACGGCTTCGGCGCCCTTCGCATCACGCATGTCGGTCGAGCAAGTCGAAGAAGGCTTCGACCTGGCGCCAAAGTTTGATGCCGACGGACTGATCCCCTGCATCACGACGGACGCCGACACAGGTGACGTGCTGATGTTGGGCTACATGAACGGCGAAGCACTGCAGAGAACGATCGCGACGGGCGAGGCGCACTACTGGAGCCGAAGCCGCCAACGCCTCTGGCGCAAGGGATCGACCAGTGGTCTGACACAGCAGGTGGTCGAGATGCGCATCGACGACGATCAGGACGCCGTATGGCTGCGGGTCCAGGTTGCCGGTTCGGGCGCCAGTTGCCATGTCGGCTATCGTTCCTGTTTCTATCGATCGGTTGAGCTCGGCGGCACATCAGGCGGGCCTTCACGACTCGTGTTCACGGAGTCACAGAGGACCTTCGATCCCAAGGATGTTTACGGAGACGCGCCGAACCCGACGCAGCTTTGAGTGATTTGGAACCGCTTCGAGGATCAGCCGCCTGTTTTCCGATTTCATACCACAACCAGAAAACGAGACATGACGGAGCGTAAGAAATGAAAGTCGCGTATGTCTTCGCCACCAACATGGCATCGACGTTCAAGCTGGCCAGCATGATCCTGCCGCAACTGGAGGATGGTTCGCATGGCGCGACCGTCGTCGGCATGTTCTTCTTCGACGACAATCTGTTCTGCTTGCGTGAGGGCGATCCCGTCGGCGAGCGTTTGGCCGAGCTCGCGAAAGAACAGAACATCCTGTTGATGATCTGCGATCAATGTGCCGTACGCCGCAACCTTGCCGAGGGTACCTTCGAGCAGTGCGGCAAGGGAGAGGTGACGGCGAAAGGCATGGTCGCCGGTGTTCAGGCAGGCTGTTTTCCCCAGCTTTACGCCGCGCTCGCACCCAACGCCCCTGACTTCGTCATAACGCTCTGAAGGGCATTGATGTGCTAACGATCTGGCCCTGAGTCGTTCGCGGGGCCTGTCCGTTTGGACCTCATTCTCGGCGCGCGCCAGCACCTCAACGCCACGCCCAGTCGGCGCGGCGCTTGAGGGTCGATCAAGCGTTCGGCTGGCTAATCCAGATCGCTCCTAGTGCGTTCCTGATCCGCGTGCCTGGCGCACGCTGTCGCCAAGCCGAGCAATGCCGGCCTCGATCTCGTCGAGCGTCGGGTAACCAAAGGCCAGGCGGATGAAGGGGCCGGCGTCGTTGCGGATGTGGAAGTCGGAGCCGTGGGCGATGCTGACCTCGTTTTCCGCCGCGATCTCCTGAACACGGCCGGGATCGACGTCGTCCGGCAAGCGCACCCAAAGGAACAAGCCACCAGGGGGATGGGAGAACGAGCACTCGTTGCCCAGGTGACGATTGAGCGCGTCGAGCATGGCATCGCGCTTTTGCTTAAGCGCATCGTTGGCCATCTCGACATGCTGCCAAAGCTTGTCGTGCAGATACTCATACGTGATCGCCGCCGCGAGCGTGTTCGGGCCGGCGTCGTGGCGACGCGCCAGGACACGCTCCAGCAGAGCCGGTGACGCCGTCAGATAGCCGAGCCTGACACCGGGCGCGAAAATCTTGGAGAGTGAGCACAGATAGATATGCCGGGGATCGTCGTCCAGCGCATAAAGCGCTGGCGGTTTGTCGCCGTCGAAATGCACGTCGCCATAGCAGTTATCCTCGACGACGATGCAGTCGTACTGCCGCGCGAGCTCGATCAGTTTCAAGCGGCGGTCGCGCGACATGACCGCGCCGGTCGGGTTTTGGTAGGTCGCGAGCGTATAGATAAAAGGTGTCGGGCGACCTTCCTGGGCCAATCGCTCCAATGTGTCGGCCAGGGCATCCATGCGCATACCTTCCTCGTCAAGCGGCACGCCGACCATCTCGATGCCCATGGCATCGAACGCCCGGATGCTGCCGACATAGGAGTACTCCTCCATGACGACGAGGTCGTTACCTTCGCTCGCGGTTTCTGCCGCCAGCGTCACCGCCTGCATCGAACCGTTGGTCAGAACGATGTGGTCGGGGTCTATACGCACGCCCTCGCGCTCAAACTCGCGCTCGGCCATCAACCGGCGCAGGCCTTCATGGCCGAGCTTGCCGGGGTACTGGTTCAGGTCGGCCGCCATGGTCGGCAGGACGCGGGCCGCAGCCTCTCCGAAGGCCTCAGCCGGGAAGGTTTCGGGGTTCGTGTTGCCGGTGGCAAAACTGTATCGGATCAAGGCGCAATGACTCCCCTTCTGACGACGATTCATACTGGCATTGTCGCGGCGGTTCAGCTAGCGATGGCTTTCCCACGGCGCAACGGCCGTTCTCATCAAAGACCCGGAACAAGGGAGATGACGTGATGAAGGTCGGCTATATCGGGCTTGGCGTCATGGGCGGGCCCATGGCGCTGAACATCGCGAGCGCAAGCTTTGATCTCGTGGTGAACGACATCGATCGCGACAAGGCCGAACCGCAGATCGAGGCGGGCGCGGTCTGGGCGGCGACACCGCGCGAGGTCGCCGAGGCCGCCGATATCATCTTGACTTCCGTACCCGGACCGCCCCAGGTCGCCGCCGTCGCCAATGGGGAAGACGGTCTTCTTGCCGGCCTCGGCGACGGCAAGATATGGGCGGACATGACCACGAACCGTCCGGCCTTCGTCCGTGAGCTCGGTGACAGGGTAGCCGCCAAGGGCGCCGTCATGCTGGACGCACCGGTGACCGGGGCGGTTGACGGCGCGCGGCGTGGCGAGCTCACTATCTTTGTCGGCGGCGCATCGGGCGCGCTTGCCCGCTGCCAGCCGATCTTCGACGTCATGGGCAAAACCGTCGCCAGCGGCAAGCTGGGTGACGGCAACGTGGTCAAGCTGATCACCAACCAGCTCTGGTTCACTCATGCCCGCATTCTGGGCGAAGGTCTGGCATTGGGCGCCAAGGCCGGTGTCGACGTTCTGGTGCTGTGGGAAGCGATCAAGGCAAGCGTCGGCGACAGTTTCGTCGCCCACCACGATGCGCCGTCGATCTTCGCTGGCCATTACGACCCCTCGTTCTCAATCGCGCTGTGTCTGAAGGACCTCGGCCTGACAACGGAACTGGCACGCGAAGTCGGCGTGCCCGTCGCGCTGACCGAGAAGGTCGAGGAACTCTTCGGCGATGCCGAGACGACCTATGGCGGCGATGCGCCGGAATTGACTGTCGTCAAACTGGTCGAGGAGGCCGCCGGCGTTAGCCTGCGTGCCGATGGCGACTGGGTGCCGCACTGGGAAAAGTGAGGTCTTCGCGATGACCGGCAAATCCGAATTGGAACTGCGCCCCGTCGACATCAATAACTTCCGTGATGTCGGCCATCTGAAAGTCGGCAAGAAACAGGCGAAGTTCCTATGGAGCGGCGGCAGCCAGGTAGTGAACTGGCAGTTCCTGGTCGACTGCGCTTACATCCCCGACTGTGAGCCGCGCGCGGCCTACGTAAGGGACAAGCTGGTCGGCCTGATCGGCTGGTGCCGGCATCATCCAGATGGTCGTTTCCTGGAGCCAGCCATCCCCGGCGAATATGCTATCGACCACGTGATGATCGCCAAACGCCATCAGGGCAAGGGTTTCGGCCGCAAGATGATCGCGGCGGCAGTCGCCGAACTGATGATGCGAGCGGATTGCCGGCGCATCGTCCTGTCGGTCGACCCCGACAACAAAGACGCGATCAAGCTCTACAAACGCAGCGGCTTTCGCACGTGTTATCGCGACGACGACGGTGACATCTGGATGGAATACAAGTGGCATGAGTGAGGCCCGCCGGGACGATCCAGACCTGCACTTGCGCGACGTCGATCTCGGCAACTACTACCCCATCATGATGTTGGAGTTGGCCGACGATCAGCGCGATTTCGTCTGGACCAACAGCGGGCCGCTGGCCGAAGCGGCCTATGTACCGGGCTTCAGGCCGCGCGCGCTCTACCTAGGCGACGAGCCGGTCGGCCTTGGACTATGGGGCCCCTACTACCCTGGCTATGCCTATGAGAGCGCGCCCGAGCCCGGCGCCTACATCATCGACCACCTAATGATCGACAAACACCATCAAGGCCGGGGCTTCGGCCGGCGGCTCGTCGAACTAATGGTGAGCGAAATGAACGAGATCGCCGACTGTCAGCGCATCCTGCTCGCCGTCGAGCCACGCAACGAGAAAGCCATTGCGCTGTACCGCAAACTGGATTTCGACGATATCGGCCGCACCCACGAGGATGACATTCTCATGGAATTGAAGGCGCCGGCGAGCTGAGCGTCACCAGGCAATCGACAGCGGCGTGTCCGGACCCAGATCAATCGATAACCCCTGCCGACCCTGATCAAGCTCGATGTGAAGATGCGGCGCCGACGCAACCTCGATCTGGCAAAACTTGTGCTGCGCCAACATTGTCAGGGCCGGCGAAACGGACGGCGTTACCGTTGCGGCCAATCGAACGTTACTGACCGCTTGTGCGCCGCAGGCATGGTTGGGACCGCTGCCGTGAGCCGCTAGATCGGGTGGCACGACGAAGACCAACGGCGCGCCGCGCGCCGCCGGTTCGTCGGCCAGCAGAATGGCCGCCGGCTCGGGCAGGTACGCGGGCCGGTAGGGGACATAGGGAAAAGGAACGGCGTCACCCGCGCTTGGGTCGACGCGCAACGCGATACCGAATGGCGAGGCCGCTGTTTCCCGCCACCGCGAACGTTCATCGAGTTCCGTCGGCCGGGTCATCGGCGCGGTCACCTCGTCGCGGTCCGCCACCCAGAGAAACTCCAGATAACCGTTCTCGAAAAAGACGCACCGGTTGGCGGTGCCTTGTCCCGGATGATCGCGTTGCCCGGCAATCGTGAAACCGGCATCGGACAGTCTCTCGACCGCGGCGTCATGCGCATCGGTCAGAACAAACACATGGTCAAGCCGAAAGGCCACGGCGCGTCAGCCGGCCATTCGGCCGGTCAGGAGGTATGCGCCTTGGCGTCGATCTCGAAGAGGTCGCCACGTTCGCGCAGCACCGAATCCAGCCAGTCGGTCCGCATCTCCGGCACCGATGCCAGCAGCTTGCGCGTATAGTCCTCTTTCTGCGGCGGCGTGAAGATATCCTCGGTCGGGCCCTGTTCGACCACACCGCCCTTCCACATCACCACGGTCCGGTCGGCGATGTTGCGCACAATGCCGAGGTCGTGGGTGATGAACATGTAGGCGATGTCGGTTTCCTTCTGCAGACGCTCCAGCAACTCCAGAATGCCGGCGGCGACGACCTGATCGAGCGCCGACGTCACCTCGTCGCAGATGATCATCTCGGGATCGGCGGCCAAGGCGCGCGCGATGCACACACGCTGCTTTTGACCACCGGAGAGCTGGCCCGGGAACCGCTCGCCAAACTCCGGCGTCAGATCGATCTGCGCCAGGAGTTCGTTGACCCGCTCGGCGCGCTTCTTGCCGGTCAGGCCAAAATAAAAGCTCAATGGGCGGCCGATGATCTCGGCGACCGTCTGGCGCGGATTAATCGCGACATCGGGCATCTGATAGATCATCTGGACCTTGCGCAGTTCGTCGCGCTTGCGGTCCTTCAGCGCACGACTAAACGCCTGGCCTTCATATTCGACAACGCCCTTGAATGGCGGCAGCAACCCGGTGACGACGCGGGCCAGGGTCGACTTGCCACTGCCCGACTCGCCCACCACGGCCACCGTCTCGCCCTTGGCGATGTGGACGTTGATGTCCTCCAGCACATTGGTCTTGCCGTCATAACTGGCGGTAACGTCCTTGATCGCCAGAAGCGGCGGATCGGGCATCTTGACGTCGACCTTCGGCTTTGGCTCGCCCTTGCGCGCGGAGATCAGCTCCTTCGTATAGGGCTCGCGCGGGTCTTCCAGGACCTGCTGGGTTGGCCCGACTTCGATCAGATTGCCGTAGCGCAGCACCATGATGCGATCGGCGATCTGCGCGACCACGGCGAGGTCGTGGGTTATATAGAGCGCCGACGTGTTGTTGTTGCGGATGAGGTCGCGCACGGTCGCCAGCACCTCGATCTGCGTCGTCACGTCCAGCGCCGTCGTCGGTTCATCCAGCACCAAGAGATCGGGGCCGCAGGTCATGGCCATCGCCGACATGACACGCTGCAACTGTCCACCGGAGACCTGATGCGGGTAACGCATGCCGATCGAGTCCGGCGACGGCAGATCAAGCCTGCCGTATAGCTCGATCGCGCGCGCCGTGGCATCCTTCTCGTTCATCACCTCATGACGGATCGCGGTCTCGCAGACCTGATCGTTCAAGCGCTTGGCCGGGTTGAACGAGGCCGCCGCGCTTTGCGCGATATAGGCGGCGCGCACGCCGCGCATCTCGCGCCGCTGCTCTTCGTCCAGCGTCATCAGATCGGTGCCGTCGAAGAAGATCTTGCCGCCGGTGATCTTGCAGCCGGTCCGCGCAAAAGCCATGGACGCCAGACCGATGGTCGATTTGCCGGCGCCGGATTCACCGATCAGGCCGAGAACCTCGCCGCGTTCCAACTGCAGATCGACATCGTTGACGATCCGGTTCGTGCCGCCTTCGCCACCCCGGGCTTCGATCCGGAGCGCCTGCATATCGAGAAGATAGTCGGTCAATGTTCTTGATCCTCGAAAGCTGCGGCCACCGAACGGTTCTGCTTGGCCAGGATGAAGTCGACGAGGAGGTTGACGCCGACGGTCAAGATGCCGATCGCCGCGGCGGGGTAAAGCGGCGCCGCGATGCCGTAGGTGATGGCGGCGCTGTTCTCGCGCACCATGCCGCCCCAGTCCGCATAGGGCGGCTGGATGCCAAGACCCAGGAAGCTCAGCGACGCGATGAACAGGAACGCGAAGCTGAAGCGAAGACCAAACTCGGCAATCAGCGGTGTCACCGTGTTGGGTAGGACTTCGCGGCGCATGATCCACCACAGACCTTCGCCACGCAGACGTGCCGCCTCGACGAATTCCATCACCGCCACGTCCATCGCAATGGCGCGCGAAAGACGGAAGACGCGTGTCGAGTCGAGGACCGCGATCACCAGGATCAGAATGTAGATCTCCGAACCCAGCACCGAGATGACGACCAGCGCCAAAATCAAGGTCGGGATCGCCATCAGCGCGTCGACGATGCGGCTCAGCACCTGGTCAACCGCGCCGCGTACGACCGCGGCGGTGAAGCCCGCCAGGATGCCCATGGTGAACGACAGGATGGTCGCGATCAGCGCGACTGTAATTGTCGTCTGCGCGCCATAGATCATACGCGTCAGCATGTCGCGCCCGAGCTGGTCGCCGCCCAGCCAGTTTTCCGCGCTGGGTGGCGCCCATGGGTTGGTGACCAGGGCGGTCTCGCCATAGGGCGCGATCCACTGGGCGCAGATCATCACGAACACGTTGATCAGGATGATGATGACGCCGATCTTCGATGTGATCGGCATTTCGCCGAAGAGAGCCAGTGCTTTTTTCATGGCGGGCCTACTTCGGATGCCTGAGGCGTGGATTGGCCAGGATCGACAGGATGTCCGCGGTCAGGTTCAATCCGACATAGGTCATCGCGAAGATCAGGCCGCAGGCCTGCACGATCGGCACGTCGCGTTTCGACACGGCATCGACCATGTATTGCCCCATTCCCGGATAGACGAACACCACCTCGACGACGACGACGCCGACGACCAGATAGGCCAGGTTCAGGACAACAACGTTGATGATCGGCGACAGCGCGTTGGGCAGCGCGTGTTGTACGACAACGCGCCAGTTCTTGATGCCCTTAAGCTGCGCCATCTCGATATAGGGAGAGTTCATCACCGAGATGACCGCCGCGCGGGTCATGCGCATCATGTGCGCCAGGACAACCAACGTCAGCGTGATGGCGGGCAGGATCAGCGCCGCTAGGACCTCGCCGAAATCCATGCGGTCGTTGACGTTTGACAAGCTGGGCAGCCAGCCGAACTTGACCGCGACGAACAGGATGAGGATGTAGCCGACGAAAAACTCAGGCACCGAAATGATCATCAGGGTGGTGACCGAGATCGACTTGTCGAACGCCGTACCCTGCTTGATCGCCGCGATCAGACCCAGCGTAATGGCGAACGGCACCGAGATGAGCGCGGCCAAACCCGCCAGGGTCAGCGTGTTGCCGAATCGCTCGAAGACTTGCTCGGCGATCGGACGGCGGTTGCTCAGTGAATTGCCGAGATCGCCTTGAAGAAAGTTGCCGAGCCAGTCGAAGTAACGGAGGTAGGCTGGCCGGTCGAGACCGAGCGACGAGCGAATCGCCGCCAGATTCTCTTCGGTGGCGGCTTGACCCAGGATCGCCGTCGCCACGTCACCGGGAAGGATCTCCGTACCGACAAAAATGATGACCGAAACAACAATCAGGGTCAGCAGACCAAGCGCCAGGCGCCTGACGATCAATCCGAACATAGCGTTCCCTTCTTTCTAAGGGACGCATCGCGTACCGCGCGCGATACCAAACGCGCGCGCCAACGCAGACCGGCTGTTGCTTTCAAAACGCTCCCCCTTCTTATTCGGGGTCCCTCCAGTGCGGTCCATTTGATGCCCCATGAACCGCCTCGGGACCTCTCGCTTGGCGATATTGAAACCGATTGTCCAAACCTTGGGAACCCCCAATGTCAGCAGAGCCGCGGTGCGCCCACCCGGAACGCCGCGGTTATCAAGGGGTTTGACGGGATTTTGACCGTCCTTGCGGACAGGTTCTCACGCTGTCACAGGCACGTACCACTCCTCGCCGCGCACGGTGGTGACATATTCCGGCCAATGGAAACCGACCGGCGGATCAAAGTCCGGCGGCAGCAAGGGCGGCACCCATTTGGCGCCGCCGCGCCCGCCGCCGGTGCGTTCCTCGAACTCCGCGCGCGCCTTGTCGAGCTCATCGGGCTGGGTCAAGAGATCGACAGCGGTGGCGCCGATCGTCTTTGCGGCGCAGATGACTGTCGGATCAATGGTCGGCGAAAAACCGCCCATCGCATTCCACGACCACGCGGGATAATCGTAGCCGGCTTTTGGCGCTTTCAGCGTGCAGCGGCCGACGATCAACCGCACGGTCGGCGTATGCCAGGTCCAGTCGACATAGTCGTCGGACGTGTAGTTCAGTTGCCAGGGCGGCAGTTGCTGCCTGAGATCGGCCTCGCCGTCTTCGGGATCGTTCAACGTCACCATTTCTTCCAGCAGCGGCTGCTCCATGGGTTCGAAACCCAGGTTCTCTTGTATCTCGCGGCAGAAAGCGATGGCGTCGTCATCGAACTGGGGCGGGCCGACCAGTTCGAGATTGCGATAGCACAGGCGCGCCATCGCGTGATTGGGCAGACCAACCCGCGTCTTGGTGACCCATGACTTGGTGACGCGGCAGTGGGTCATGGCCGCGACATGTTCGGCGTTTTGATCCAACACTTCGGAAATGCGTTGCTGCATTTTCAGGTCCGGCGAACGCCAGGAATACTGGATTTGACTGAAGCGCGGCGCCAAGTTGTCGGAGGTCGCGTCGCCGGTGCCCAGAATCGCCTCGTTCAAGGTCCAAGTGCCGGTGTGCGGCAGCATGGATTCCTTCGTGTACTTCGTGGTCGTGTACATCAGGCAGAGCGCATCGTTGGCGCCCGGCGCGCGCGCCACCGTATGCGCGCTGGAACCGCCGGCTGCTACCATGCCCCGCCACGTCTCCGGTTCTTCGCATTCGAATGTGTAGATGCAGCTCCAATAGCTGCCGCAATGGGTGTCCCAGATCGCCGTGTTGGCGCGCAGCGTGCCGTAAGAGGGATGAAACGAAATGGCGGCATCCATGTCGTCGTAGTAACCTTTGGCGGCATGCACGGGCTTCGAGCCGCAGACCTTCTCCGCCGGCTCGCCCATGAACTTCAACCGGCCCTTGATGTCGTAGCTCTCCATTGAGGCCTTGGCCGCCAGAATGCCACCCAGCGCCGCCATGCCGAGGGCTGAATGGGGATCGGTATGGCCAGCGGCGGCGCGATGCATGCCATCGCGCGGTTTCTGGTAGGGCACGCGGTCCTGACAGTTACCGGGCACCGCGTCGTACTCCGCATAGGAACCGATGGTCGGGCCGTCGCCGTTCTGCCACGTCGCACAGAAAGCCGTCGGCATGCCGCCGGACCCCTCCTCGACCTCGAAGCCTTCCTGGCGCAGCCGGTCGACATACCAGGCCGCCGACTTGTACTCGCGCCACGCGGGCTCGTGCAGATCCCAGATCGTCGTATGCCAGTCCGACAAGGTCTGACGGTTGTCGTCAACCCAATCGAGCGCCGCTTTCTTCTGTTCCGAGATCGCCATGGCTGTTCCTCCCCATCGTTGCCGAGTTCGAGGATGGGCTTGAACGCCGACCAGGGTCAAACGACGGATTTGCGGCCAACTGACAACGTCAGTTCATGAACGAAGTACTACCCGCTCAGCCACGCGAACTTGGCGATGAAGACGGCGGCCAACACCAGGACCGCCGGTTTGGCGTCGCGGAAGCGGCCGGAGGCGAGCTTCAGGACTGCGTACGTGACGAAGCCGAGGGCCAGGCCGTCGGCGATCGAGAAGGTGAACGGCATGGCGATCGCCAGGACCACGGCCGGCGCGTACTCCGTCACATCGTTCCAGTCGATCTGGGTCAGTGCCTGGGTCATCAGGCAGGCGACGAACAAAAGTGCGGGCGCCGTCGCGTAGATCGGCACGGTATCGGCGAGCGGCGACAGGAAGAGCGCCAGCAAAAACAGGATGGCGACGACCACAGCCGTCAGGCCGGTTCGCCCGCCCGCCCTGACACCGGCGGCGCTTTCCACATAGCTCGTGACCGGCGACGTGCCGACAAAGGCGCCGGCAACGGTCGCGGTCGAATCGGCGATCAGGGCGCGCTTCAGGCGCGGCAGCTTGCCGTCGGCATCCAGAAGATTGGCGCGGTAGGCAACGCCGATCAGCGTGCCCGACGTGTCGAAGAGGTCGGTGAACAGAAACGCGATGATGACGGCGATCAACGCGACATCGAGCGCACCGGCGATGTCGAGCGCAAAGAAGACTGGCGAGGGATCGGGCGGCACATCGACGACCCCCTGGAAGTCGCTGACGCCCATGGCGATACCGACCGCCGTGACCGCCAGGATGCCGATGATGATGGCGCCCGGCACCTTCAGCGCATCAAGCGCGGCGATGACGATGAAGCCGGCGAGCGCCAGGATCACTGTCGTCTGCGTCAGATCGCCCATGGCGACCAACGTTACGGGGTCGTCGACCACGATGCCGGCGTTCTTGACCGCAATAATGCCCAGGAAGAGGCCGATGCCGGCGGCCGTCGCCATCTTCAATGACGTCGGGATCGAGTTGATGATCCACTCGCGCACCGGCAGGACCGAGATGATCACGAAGATGACGCCCGAGACGAAAACAGCGCCTAAAGCGACCTGCCACGTGTGCCCCATGCCCAGCACGACGCCATAGGTGAAAAAGGCGTTCAGGCCCATGCCTGGCGCCTGGGCGATCGGGTAGTTGGCGTAAAGGCCCATGATCGCGCAGCCCAGCGCCGCCGCGAGGCATGTGCCGACAAAGACCGCGTTAAAGTCCATGCCGGCGTCCGACAGTATCGCCGGGTTAACGAAGATGATGTAGGCCATGGTCAGGAACGTCGTCAGTCCCGCCAGCACCTCCGTGCGCACGTTTGTGCCGTGCTCTTCAAGTTTGAAGAAGCTCTTCAGCATGGCTCTCCCCCGGGCCCGGACCGCCTCCCCAAAGGCAGCCACCGGCGGCACCGTAGAGCGGATCATGGTTAGGTGGAACCGTCTTACGGTTCCACCTAACCGTGTGAATCCGCTCGCCATCTATGAATAGAGCAGATTCACCTGTCTCGTCGGAATCGCGAAGCGATTCCACCGAATCAGGATCTGCTCTACCAGCCCGGCCGATCTGGTGCCCAGAGCTTGATCCACAGCCTCAAGCTGCTTATAGAAGAACCTACCAACTGGCACTTGGTCGTTTGTGAAGGGCCGCCGCGGGACCGCATCCCCGGTCGCGCGGAACGCAAACGAAGGAGTTCGGTGCCATGTTGCCGGTTATCGACATTTCCAATCTTTCTTCCTCCGACATCAACGAGCGCCGCCGCGTCGCGCGCGCCCTGGGCGAGGCCTATGGCGAGGCGGGTTTCGCCTATATCGCCGATCACGGCATTCCCCAGTCGGTTATGGATGGCGCACTTGAGGCCATGCGCGCCTATTTCGCGAGGCCCGAGAGCGAAAAGCGCCTTTTGACCCGTCGCGAGGGCCGCTACCGCGGCTATGTTCCCGTCATGCCGTTCGGCCAGAACGCCAGCGAGGCGCCACCGGCGCTTTATGAAGCGTTTCTGATCGGCCACGATCCCGATCCCGATCATCCGGAGGTCCACGCCACGAAAGGACTCTACGGCCCCAATGTCTGGCCCAACGAACCCGATGAGTTCCGCCAGGCGATGACCGCCTATTGGCATGCCGTCTCGGACCTCTCGGACCGACTCCTGAAGGCCTTCGCGCTGACGCTCGATCAGGACGAGACGATCCTGATCGACAAGTTCAAGACGCCACTGACCAACATCTCATGCCTCTACTACCCGTCGCGCCCTGGCACCGAGCATCTGGAAGCCGACGACATGAACGCGCACCGCGACACCAACGCCATCACCATTCTGCTGCCGGGCAAGGTCGGCGGGCTGGAGGTCGCGTCGCCTGACGGCGGCTGGATCGAAGCGCCGCCCAAACCCGGCTGCTTTGTCGTCAATATCGGGAACATGATGGAGTGCTGGTCCGGCGGCAGGCTGAAGTCGACCTATCACCGGGTGCACCCGCCGCGCGATAGGGAACGCTACTCCATCGGTTTCTTCGCGGTGCCGGATTTCAACACCGTCGTCGAGCCTCTGCCCGGCCTGCCGGTGACCGGGACGCCCGACGACATGGCGCCACGCCATGCCGGCAAGGATCTGGCGGCCTTCGTCGCAAAGTTCGACAACGACGTTGTGGGCGCCAAGAGCGGCGCCGCCTGAGACGTTCGCAGTTTAGTCGGCATCGCCGGCCCGCTCTCCCTCCCTCCCAGACAAAACGCCGAGCGGCGTTTTCGCTGACGCCACCCTTGGCAGTGTCCTCGAGGTGGTCGGGAGGGGGAACGGGCCGGCGCAGGAGCCAGACCAATACGTCTCTCTAGGTGACTTTGGCGGCGTCTTTGTAGGCCTTCTTCAGTCTGTCCAGCGTGAAGCCTGGCTTGCGGCACGCGTCGAGGATGACCGCCTCGCGCCGTGCCTGCAGGTCGGCGGTCTTGACGACATCGCGGGCAACGTTGTCGGGGATGACGACTGCGCCGTGGCAATCGGCGTGCACGAGATCACCGTCGCGCACCACCATGCCCAGGACGTTCACATCGACCGCATAGTCGACCAGGTGTACGTGGGCATGGGACGGGCCGACCAGACCGGCGATCGCTTGGAAGCCGTCAGCGAAAGCGTCGAGGTCGCGGATGCTGCCGTTGGTCACCGTGCCCAGACAGCCGAACGCCTGGTGGATCGTGGAATTGACCTCACCCCAGAACGCGCCGAAGCCGGCTTGCGCACCGTCCAGATCCTGCACCACGCTGATCGCCGGTTTCGGCGCCTTGTCCAGATAGGCCCAATAGCCGTGGCGCTTGTCGACCGCCTGCCTCGGTGTCTGCGATGACGGCTCTATCGCCCGGCATGTCGCCGTCTTGGCATAACCGACAATCGGTTTCATCTCGGGCCGCAGACAGAAGAACGGTTCGACGATGAAACCCTTCGACTGATAGTCCGGCGCCAGGATGTCCAGCGTGTTGCAGATGGTCGGCGTATCGATCTCGGTGAGCGCGGCAAGTTCCTTGGCATTCAGGCGTTTGGTCATCGAACCTCTCCAATTCGAACGGACGTTTGTGTTTTGGGCATTGGCCGGGGTATGTGAACCGAACCTAGGCGCCGTCGATCTGCCGTTGATAGTCCTCGGCATCGAACCAACCGAACGATTCGATGACGCGCGGTGCATCGCTCAACGTCCACTCTTCCCATCCGCTGACCTTCACGTGGTTGGCGGTCTGGCTGTGATGGCCCTCCAATGTCCAGGCAAACAACGCGTGGTTGCCCGACAAACGCACCTCGTCCATGCGGACGATGAGATCGGGAAAGTCCTGATAGAAACCGGCGGCGGTTTCGGCGAATGCCGCGCGTCCGATGACCGGATCGCCTTTGTTGATTGTGATCCGTCCGTCCTCTTCATAGAACGCGGCAACGGACTCCGGCTTGTGCGATGACCATGCGGCCGCATAGGCCGTGGCCATCTCTCGAACGTCCCCTAACGATAGCGGCACCCAACGCCTCCTCTGCATGGGAAAAGTGACATGCGGCCACAAGGCCGCGCGCATGAAATCACGGCTGGGTTCGCCCGACAACAAGCGAACCACGTAGTCGGCCGCGCGGCGTTTGCCATATCGTCAGTTCGCGCATGGCAGGATATCGAACGGAACCTTGCCGCCCAGATTGCGCGCGCCGGTCTGTTCGATGACGAAGGTGTCGATCAGGCCGGTGTTCCAGAGCGTCTCGAAATTGCCGACGAAACCTTCCTCCCACACAACGTCGTCAGGTGGGTCCTCGTCATAGGAGAAGTTGAACTCGTCAACCCAGTCCGGCGGCAGGGCGATGCCAAGCTCGTAGCCGATGCACCAGCCGGGCGTGCCGGCCATGCCGACATCCTTATAGTAGCGGCGCAGCTCCGCATTGACCTCGCGCACCGGGCGCCCGGCGCGCGCCTCCTTCGAAAACACGTCCCACGAACCCGCCGACTTCTTGTACCAGTCGCGTACATCGGCCGGCGGCTCACCCACCCAGTAGCCGCGCAGAAGATTGCCGTGATAGCGGAAATAGACGCCGCAGGCATCGATCTTGACGTGCTCGTTTGCCTGCATGACCCGGCGGCGCGGCATCTGGTGGCCGCCGATTGTGTTGCCGGATTGGATCATGATCGGAATCGCCGAGAGTTCGCCGCCAGCGTGGTGCATGGCGTGCGCCATTTCGGCCTCGACATCCAGTTCCGTAACGCCCGGCTTGATGGTGCGCCATGCCGCCTCGTGGCCTAGCGCGCAGATGTCCATCGCCTTTTCGACGTGGGCGACTTCCGCTGGCGATTTCACGCGGCGCGCGTGGCGCAGGATCATGCTGGCGTCGACGACCTCACAGCCAGCGTCGCGGAACGCCGCCTCGATCGATTCGCTGACCAGCCGATTGGGCTGGTAGCTGCGCATCTCCAGCCCGACCCGCGTGCCCGGCTTGATCAGGCCGCTTGCCTGAAGCTCGCGCACGATGAACGGCGGCTGGCCCTCCGGACTGCGGTCGTCGAAAAAGCGCATGTCCTGGACGACGGAGGTCTTGTAGAGCAATGGGTCCTCGCCGATGGCATCGAAGTGGATGGGCTCATCCCACGCGCGCGCCAGCGCCGTGCCCAGGCAAGCACCCCAGTTCGACGGCGCGTGGGTGCGGTACCACGCCGCGAAATAGCCGTGCAGCCAACACATGTGCGCCGGCGAGGTCGCATAGAGGATGTCGATCCCGTCCGCCGCCATCATCGCCTTTGCCTTTGTCCAGCGCGCCTCGTATTCGCTGCGCGGGAAAGCAAGCTCGACCGGTTCGGCCGAGGTGCGGTCGAAACTGCCGGAGACGCGGGGCTGGACCATGGCGACCTCTTGTTCGTTATAATGACAGAATGTCCAAACCGACCACGGCCTGAGAAGGTCAGCAAGGGGAATCAGGGCTCCGACGCCGTTGCCTTGACAGGCGCGCCGGCATCACCTGTGGTCTTGGCCCACAACAGCGACGGGGATGACGGTTATGACCGAGTGGTGGCGCAAGACGGCGAGCGAACTGGCGACGGCAATTGCCGCGAAGGAAGTGTCGGCCGAAGAGGTCATGGAGAGCCACCTCGCCCGGGTCGATCAGGTGAACGGCAAGCTCAACGCCATCACGGTCAGGATGGATGCGGAGGCCCGCGCCGGTGCCCACGCCGCCGATGCAGCGGTCGCCGCTGGCGAGCCGCTCGGCCCGCTGCACGGTGTGCCCGTCACGATCAAGGAGAACGTCGACCAGAAGGGCTACGCCACAACCAACGGCGTCGAGGCCTTTGTCGAGATGGTGGCCGACGATGACTCGCCGGTCGTGGCCAATCTGCGCAAAGCCGGCGCCATCCCCATGGGCCGCACCAACACGCCAGAGTTCTCGCTGCGCTATTTCACCGACAACACCCTGCGCGGCCTGACCCACAATCCCTGGGCCAAGGACTTGACGCCCGGCGGTTCGTCCGGCGGCGCCAGCGCGGCCGTCGCGTCGGGCATGGGATCGATCGGTCACGGCAATGATCTCGGCGGCTCCGTGCGCTATCCGGCCTACGCTTGCGGCATTGTCGGCATCCGCCCCTCCATGGGCCGCGTGCCCGCCTATAACCCGACCCAGGTCGAGGAACGGCCGCCGACCATCCAGCTCATGAGCGTCCAGGGACCGCATTGCCGCAACGTCGCCGACACACGCCTGGCGCTGGCCGCCATGGCGGCGCGCGATCCGCGCGATCCCTGGTGGACGCCGGCCCCGCTCGACGACGCAGAACCCCATTCGCCGCGGCGCGCCGCGATCTATCCCGACCCCGGCGGCGTTGGCGTCGACAAGAATGTTGCCGACGCCGTGCGCAAGGCGGGCGATGCGCTCGCCAACGCAGGCTACGACGTCAAGGAGATCGACGGGCCGGACATCATGATCGCGGCCCGCCTTTGGATGCAGCTTCTGATGACGGAGTCCGGCATCTTGATGGAGCCAGCGATCCGTAACTACGGCAGCGACAAAATCAACCTGGTCTACGACCTCTACCTCGAAAGCCAGCCCCTGTACTTCGGCAACGACGCGCCGGATCAAAGCTTGGAGGGTTACCTGCGTGCGCTTGCCGGACGCACAAGCGTGGTGCGCGACTGGACGATGTTCCTGGATGATCACGATCTGTTTGTCGGTCCGGTCTCATGCGAACCGCCGTTCAAGATCGGCGATGACGAGACGTCGGCCGCGCGCACAGCCGAGATCTGGCGCGCCAACCGTCTGACTTATGGCATGAACCTGACCGGCCTGCCCTCGGTCGCCGTGCCGACCGGGCCGGTCGACGGCGTGCCCATGGGTGTTCAGATTATCGCCCAGCGTTTCCGCGAAGACCTGGCGCTCGATGCGGCCCAGGCGGTGGAAGACGCCTGCGGCGTGGCGACGCCGATCGATCCGGCCTGGTAGAGGCTTCTATTCCGCCGCAGTCGCCCGCGAGGGTTTGCGGTCGGCGGCGAGCGTGCGCGCCAGGTACTTCGAGAACTGCGCGACCGTGCCCTCGAAGTGGGAGAGCGGGCCGCGTGCTGCCTTACGCGAACGCATGACCTTGGCAAGCTCCGTCGTTGCCAGCGCGTCTTCCTCGTTGACCTTGGCGATGAGGTCGCGGCGCTGGTCGGCAATCTTCGGGTTGTCGGCGAGGATCTCGTTCCAGACGAGATAACCGCCCAGCACCTTGGTCTTCTCGACGCCGTCCGGACGGAACGACAGCCAGTTGTTGGTGCCCGGACGCATCGCCATGGTGAACGCCGGGAAGACATAGACCATGTAACCGGTCTCCAGTTCCTCCTGGGTCATGCCGGAAAGGTCGCCGACCGGGTTCATGGCGTGCGCCTTGCCACTCAGGAACTCGTCGCCCATGCGGCAGCGTTCGTGGGTGAAGGTCGTGTCAGTCGCCGGCGCCTCGGGAATGTAGGTGCCTTTGGCCGGCATTTGCTCGCCCACTGTGTCGGCATGCAGACCGATGTGATGGTAGTACTCCATGGAGTTCTCGGCACTGAGCTTCCAGTTGCCGTTCCACGTGGTCTCGTAGTGGAAGATCTCCGTCTGGTCACCGATGCGGTAGTTGACCGAGGCCTCCTCCATCGACGCCATCACCGGCTGCAGCGGTTCGGCATCATCGTCCAGGTTGACGAACAGGAAACCCATCCAGTTTTCGAGCCGGTATTCCGGCAGGCTGCACGCCTTCTTGTCGAACGCGGTCGAGCCTTCCATGTGCGGTGCGGCAACCAGCCGGCCGTCGGTGCCGTAGACCCAGGCGTGATAGGGACAGACGAAGCGCTTGGTATTGCCCTGGTCCTGCACCACCGGCATGTAGCGGTGACGGCACACACTGTTCAGCGCCCGCACCTTTCCGTCGGTGCCGCGCACGATGATGACCGGCTCGCCCATGACGTCGATGGTGTAGTAGTCGCCGGTCTCCGCCACATATTCGTCCCGACCCACGCACAGCCACGACTTCTCGAAGATTTCGCGGACTTCCAACGCGTGAAGGTCGGCATCAAGATAGGCCTCGCGCGGCAGCGACCAGCAGGCATTGTCCGGCGTCGTCAGGTAGGCGCCGAGATCATCCAGGAGATCGTCAAGCGATTTAGCCATGACTAGACGCAGGTTGCCGCGTCATCGGCGACGGGCTCGCCGCCCATGCGGCCCAGATACCAAGCGACAAAACCGATCGTGCCGCGCTCGCGCGCGGAATAGACGCCTGGCGCATAGCGCCGGGAGTTCACACCGAGCTGGTTGTCACCGATGATCTTGGTGTCCTCGACCGTCGTCACGTCCCACATCCAAACGACCTTATCAACGTCATAGTCGCGGCCTTCCTCTGCATCGCCGCGCACCAACCAGGTCACGATGACCTCCGTGTGGGTCGCATTCACCGGCGTGAAGCGGAACAAGGTGGCGTGGTCGTTGGCGAGGTAGACGTAAAACAGCGGACCGAATATCAGCAGGGTCTCGCCGCCGTCCCATTGCTTGAGGTCACCCATCAGGGGCGCCACGGGCTGGCCGTCCTCCGACAGCGTCACCGAACCGTCGCGGATCGGCTGGCGGAACGCACCGATCGGCTGCTTGTCGTTCTGGCCTTCGCCCCAGGGTCGCAAGCCGCGGGTGACATGGCCCTTGGCTTCCCATTCGTCGGCCCATGCGTCGACCACTTTGTCGCGCGCCGGCCGGTCGCGGTTGCCGTCGTTCACATAGGCGTTGACCATCGTGTACTCAGGATGGGCCGGCGCGCAGTGATAACACTCGCGGAAGTTCTCGACGGCGAGCTTCCAATTACCGTCTGTCGGATAGTCCTTGATGGCAATGATCTTCGATGAGTCGAGCCGGTAGGGCTCGATAAAGGGCGCGAATGACCCTTTGATCTCGTCGAAGTCGATGACGTCGGGATCGTCTTCCTTGGCCAGGTTGATGAACATCAAGCCCTGCCAGACACGAACCTGGCAGGCGAACCAGGGCCAGTCTTCCGGCTTGAAGTCTTCCGGCATCAATGCCGCGCGGATCAGCTGACCTTCCAGGTCGTAGACCCAGGCGTGATAGGGGCAGATCAGCGTGCGGACATTGTCCTTCTCTTTGAGGCAAATTCGGCTGCCGCGATGACGGCAGACGTTGAAGAAGGCACGGACCTCGTCGTCCTTGCCGCGCACCAGGATGATGGATTCACCGGCAATCTCGTAGGTGATGACATCGCCCGGGTTCGGAATGGCCGACACATGGTCGACAAAGAGCCACTGCTTGGCGACGATGTATTCGAGATCGCGCTCGAATATTGATGGATCCGTATAGAACGGCTGTTCCAGCGACATGCCCGGTGTCTGACGGGCGACCAAGTCTTCCAGCGACAGCGCAGGTTCGATCGACATCACGGACCTCCACAAGCCATTTCACGCGCAACTTTCCCGCCGCGAAGGGGCAGACGTCAACCAGAATGACAGGTGCTTGGGCTCGGCAACCCTGGGTTAGCGCTCGGCGAGCGCCAGACGCAGCCCCAAACCGGCGAACGCGGCCGCGAAGCCCCGCCGGATGACCAGCATGACGGTCGGTCGTTCGACGATGTAATCGCGCGCGTAGGCAGCAAGCAGGCCATAGGCGACAAAGACGACAAGCGTCATCGCCATGAAGACCAGGGCCAACATCACCATGTGCAGGGTCGGATGGGCGGCGAGCGGATCGATGAACTGCGGCAGGAACGCCACGAAGAAGATCGACAGCTTGGGGTTCAGCAAGTTGATGGCGACCCCGCGACGCACGATCTGACCCATGCGCCGCTGTTGGCCCGCCTCGCCCACGGTAAGCGCGCCGCCTTCGCGCCACGCACTCCACGCGAGATAGAGAAGGTAGGCGACGCCGGCGTAGCGAACGATGTCGAACGCCAGCGCACTGGTGTGAACGATCGCCGCCAGGCCCAGGATTGTCGCGACGATGTGGGGCACGATGCCCAGGGTGCAGCCGAACGCGGCGTAGACGCTGGCCCGCTTGCCAAGGCCGATGCCGTTGGCAAGCGTGTAGATCACGCCGGTTCCAGGCGCGATCACGATCACCAAGGCCGTCACGAGGAACTCCCAACTCATGATAACGCTCCGTCTGTGCATCTGACCGCTCGTCAACGCGAACGTAGTGCAACGTTTCAGCCGTGCAAGAAGAGTCTCGTGCGGCGGCGCAATCGAAGCCAGGGGTGCCAATCAGGCTACATCCACGGCGGCCGATAGCCGGTCGGCGAAGGTTTGCACGACCTTGAGCCGCGAATAGCGTTTGTCGTTGCCCTCGACCAGCGTCCACGGCGCCAGCGAGGTGCTGGTGTACTGCACCATGTCGTTCACTGCCTGCTCATAGGCCTCCCACTGGCTGCGGTTTCGCCAGTCCTCGTCCGTCAGCTTCCAGCGCTTGTGCGGCGTCTTCTCGCGCGCCTTGAAACGTGCCAGCTGTTCGTCCTTCGAGATGTGGATCCAGTATTTGATCAGCACGATTCCGTGCTCGATCAACTGCTCCTCGAAATCGTTGATCTCCGCATAGGAACGACGCCATTCGTCCTCGGTCGCAAAGCCGTTGATCCGCTCCACAAGAACACGGCCGTACCACGAGCGATCGAAAACCGTGACGCGGCCGGCGCGTGGCAGATGGCGCCAGAACCGCCAGAGGTAATGCTGAGCCTTTTCCTCGTCGGTCGGCGCGGCGATGCCGTGGACCTGCAGATTGCGCGCGTCGAGGCCTTCGTTGATGCGGCGAATGGCACCGCCCTTGCCCGCCGCGTCGGGCCCTTCGAACACCAGGAGACTGGAGACCTTTTTTGCCTTCGCTTTCAGATGCAGGCGATGGAGCCGCGCCTGCTGCTCGATCAATTGGTCGTCATAGCCTTCCTTGTCCGCCTGCTTTGCCATGTCGAGCCGGCTCAACACCGTGATCGACGTCGCGGCATTGAACGCGGCGTCGTTCGACCGTTTAGCCGCTGCGGCGCGCTTGGACTGTTTGTCTTTCTTGTCTTTCTTGTTGGCTTTCGCCAACGCGTCGGCCTGGTTGAGCCGCGCGCGATGTTCCTGAAGTTTCTTGTCGAGTTCATCGCGCAGGATCGTCGCGACAGTCACGGCGCGATAATTGGGATCGACACCTTCGACGACGGTCCAAGGCGCGATGCCCCGGTTGCTTCGGGTGATGACCTGTTCTGCGGTGCTGATGAAACGGTCGTAGATTTTCCAGTTGTCCCAATCGCGCTCGGTCACCCTGGCCTTGGTCAACGGATCACGTTCCAGACTCTTCAAGCGTTCTTCCTGGGCGCTGTGGCTCAGATGCATCCAGAATTTCTGAATCATCGCGCCGTCGCGCGCCAAGGCCCGCTCAAAGCGCACGACGCGGCTGAGCTGCTTCAAGAACGTCGCTTCGTCCATGGTGCCCTGGGCATGCTCGACGACCGGTCTGGAGTACCAGGCGCTCAGGAACATGCCGATGCGCCCGCGCGGCGGAAGGTCACGCCAGTAGCGCCAGAACTCCGGGCGCTCGCGTTCGCCATCGGTCGCCTCGTCGTAAGCCCGGGTGATCAGCCAGCGCGGATCCATCCACTCGTTGAGCAGACTGACAGTTTCGCCTTTTCCGCCGCCGTCGACACCGGCGAAGATCAGGATGACCTGGAAGTCACCACCCTTGTGCAGCTCGTTCTGCAGCTGGAGCAGTTCCTGGCGCAGAACAGTCTCGATTTTCCTGAATTCCTTGCGCGGTATAGCGCGGCCAAGCTCGGCGGTATCAAACATGACGTTACCCCATGCGCTGGCGTCCCGGCCACGCATGCGACCCGGACGCCCACGTATCGTTGAGCTGCCATGTTACAGAAAGACGGATCCGGACAATTGATCTAGCGCAAAGTGTCCGGAAACGTCTCAGGACGCCAAACGCTCCAGATACCAGCTGGCGAAACTGCTGGAATAGCTTTCCTGCGGCGCGTAAGGCCCAGGCAAGTAGCGGGTCGAGTTAACGCCTTTCTGGTTGTCGATGATGATCTTGGTGTCCTCGATCGTCGTGACATCCCACATCCATTTGAGGCGCGCGAGGTCATAGTCCTTGCCTTCTTCCGCATCGGCGCGGACATGCCACGTCACGACGACATCGGAGTGGGTTGCGGTGACCGGCGTGAAACGGAACATGCACAGGTGATCGGCGCACAGATAAGCATAGGAGAGTGCGCCGAAGGTAAAGGCCGTTTCGCCGCCGTCCCAATCGTTGAGGTCGCCGAGCAACGGCGCGACCGGCTGGCCGTCCTCGGACAGCGTGACGTAACCCTCGCGGATCGGCTGGCGCCAGTAGCCATAGGGCTGGCGGCTGTCGCTCCCGCTGGTCTCGTCCCAGCCGACCGGGTGGCCCAGCTTGACCGTTTCCTTCTCCCATTCCTTGACCACCGGCTGATAGTTCTCCCAGCCCTTGTCGGTACCGCGCACATAGGCGTTGACCATGGTGTATTCAGGATGGGCGGGAATGCAGTGGTAACACTCCCTGAAATTGTCGACGACCAGCTTCCAGTTCGCCGCTGTCGGATAAACCTCGCGATGGACGATCTTGGTGTCTTCCAGCCGGTGAAGCGCGACGAACCGTTCGAGATCGTCGGCCATGGCATCAAACGGCGCGACGTCGGGATCGCCCTCCGCGGCCATGTTGATGAAGATCAGGCCGTGCCAGACGCGCACTTGACACTTGTGCAGCGGGAACTTTGCCTTGTCGAAATCCCCGGGCATGCCGCGCGCGCCGATCAGATTGCCGTCGAGATCATAGACCCAGGCGTGATAGGGGCAGGTCAGCGTGCGGACGCTGCCTGACTCCTTCAGACAGATATGGCTGCCGCGATGACGGCAGACATTGAAGAACGCGTTGACCGCACCCTCCTTGCCACGCACGACGATGATCGACTCCTCGCCGATGTTGTAGAGCAGAAAGTCGCCCTTGTTCGGTATCTCGGAGACATGGTCGACATAGATCCACGACTTGCCGACGATCTTTTGCAGATCGCGCTTGAAGATATCGGGGTCACAATAGAACGGCTGTTCCAGGGTGAAGCCCGGCTTCTGCCGTTTGATCAGGTCCTCAAAGGACACAACGCCGCCGCCATTTTGCATCGCCGTCGCCTCCACGCGAAATGTCTGTAAGCGGCAGAAATGCTAGCGCTTTCGGCCCTTCGGCGGCAAGCGAGATTCATTCATGCCAGCCATAACCCCATTTATTCAATGGGATTGTCCCGTGCTTCGCCGCCCTATCCAACGACCTCCAGCTCGTACGGCACCTTGGACATCAGCCGCGCCTCGTCCTCTAAGAAACACAGCGTTTCGATCATGAAATAGAGACCCTTCTGGCGCGGCATGAAGTACTGGTTTTCATAGTTCACCGCCGTGCCCGGCTCGAACACACGATCGATGTTCTCGGTCGAATTGACGTCGTAAATGAAGTTGCCGACCCAGTCGGGTGGGAAGGCGATGCCCATCTCGTAACCGCCGATGAAGCCGCGGTCCTGCCACACGCCCTGCTCCTCGTAGAAGGCTTTCATGGTGTCATAGAGTTCCTTGACCGGCAGGTTGGGCCTGATGAGGTCGCCCAGCACCTTCATCGACGCCGAGCATCGAGCGGCATAGTCCATGACGTCCTGGCCCGGGTCGCCGCAGGCATAGGTGCGCGCCATGTTGCAGTGATAGCGCTTGACCACGCCCGAACAGTCGACCAACACCAGCTCGCCTTCCTGGATCTTGCGCCGCGACGACATGGCGTGCGCCGCATTCGCCTTCTTGCCGGAGAGAACCGGCTGGGTGATCGCCGGGTTTTCGCCGCCGGCCTTGGCGAGTCCGGCAACCATTTCGCCATAGACCTCCAGCTCCATGACACCCGGCCGGATCGCGTTCTTCGCGGCCATGAGCCCGGCATCGGCGACGCGCGCCGCGTCCTCGATCGCCGCCATTTCCAGCGGCGACTTGACCCAGCGGACCTCGCGCAGCACATCGGTGCCGTCGACCACACGGGCGCCGGCATCAACGAACTTCTGCTCAAAGCGCTGAGACAGCACGCGGTTCGGGCGGTAGCTCCAGAACTCCAGGCCGACCGTCGTGCCGTCCTTGAGCCAGCCGTCGTCCTTCAACTGCTCAATGATGAAGGCCTGGCCGTCGCGCATGGAGTCCGGCGGAAAGATGCGGGTGTCCTTCGAACACGAGCAATAGCGCGACAACACCCATTCCCGCTCGGTGTCGAACAGCATGAACGTCGGCTGTTCGACATGAACGGCGATGCCGCCCGTCGCTGGCCACTGCTTGGGGCTCTGCGCCTGGAACCACTCGCACTGGTATCCGGAGAGGTAGTTGATGCCTTCCGGCGCGGAGACGAACAGCACGTCGATACCGCGTTCGGCCATCTCAGCCTGCACCTTCCGCAAGCGCGCGTCGTACTCTTCTTGTGGGAACGGCACTTCCAGATCGGGCGTGCAGTTCTGCAGGACGTCGTCGCGGTAGCTCAGGCTCATGGTGTCCCCACGTAATCGTCGGCTGAATCAAATCGACAGGCGGTTCAGCATGCACTGCGGCCGGTGAGCCGTGCTAGCCTCAATATCGATGGAAAACACCACACCGGCATCAGACTGGTCGAGCGACCTTCCCTTCGGCCTGCCGTTCAGCATCGATGAATACAAGGCGCGCCTGGCCGCGGTCCGCGCGACGATGGGCGTCGCCGACCTTGATCTGCTGCTCGTCTCAAGCCCTGAGAACATCTATTGGCTGACCGGCTACCGCACGACCGGCTACTACGTTTACCAGCTGCTGATCGTGCCGGCCGAAGGCGAGCCCGTATTCGTGACGAGCCGGCTTGAAGGCGAAGCGGTCCGCGCGCTGAGCTGGGTCAAAGACAACGTAACGGTCTTCATGGGCGACGACGAGGTTGCCCTCAGCATCGGCGCGGCGCGCGGGGCGTCCCCCGCCGTCCGGCGTTTCGGTTATGAGGAACGTGGCTTCTGGCTGCCGCCGCAAATCCTGGATGCGTTTCGCGATACCTTTGGTGAGCAAGCCGGTGTCGCGTCCGGTGCCATCCTAGAAGACGCGCGGCGCATCAAGTCGCCGGCGGAGATCGCCTTGATCCGCGAAGCCGCGCGGATCGCCTCCATCGGCATGGCCGCCGGCATCGCCGCGGTCGAGCCGGGCAAGACGGAGAACGTCATCGCCGGATCGGTCTTTGCCGCCATGATGGCCGAGGGCGGCGAACAGCCCGCCGGCGGTCCCTATGTGGTCGCCGGGCCGCGCGCGGCGGTGACCCACATGCTGCCGGAGCGCGCCGAGGTAAAGGCGGGCGAGCCGGTCTATTTCGAGGTCGGCGGCTGCTATCGCCGCTACTCCGGTTCGCTGATGCGTATGGCCTGCGTCGGACCGCCGTCGAATGCGATGGCGAACCGCGCCGCCGTCATGATCGAGGCACTTGAGGCGATGATCGACACGATCCGGTCCGGCGTCACCAGCCAGGACGTCGACCGCGCCGGCCGCGAGGTCGTCGCGCAAGCGGGATTGGCCGAGTGTTTCCGTCATCGCGCCGGCTATTCGTTGGGCGTCGCCTTCGCGCCCGGTTGGGGTGAAGGCCTGGTGATGGATATTGCCGAGGGCAACGAACGACCGCTCGAAGCGGGCATGGTGTTCCATCTGGTGCCCATGGTCGGCTTCCGCGGCTGGGGCAACATGGGTTTCAGCGAAACCGTGTTGGTTGCCGAGGGAGGTTGTGAGATTTTGACCGATATGCCACGAGAACTGGCTGTCTGCTGATCCCTGCAGACAGGGATTTGACCGAATCAACACGCCGTACAGCAACAACAACGGAATATGGACAATGGATTTGGCCGACGACGAACTGTTGAGCTTCGCCTATGGCTCCAACATGGCGAGCCGGTATCTGCGCCAGGAATGCCCCTCGGCGACCGCGGTCATGCGCGCGGCCCTGCCCAACTACCGTATCGAGTTCCGCCGCTTCTCGACCAACATGAAGGGTGGCATCAGCACCATCATGGAGGCGCCGGGCGACCTGGTTCACGGTATCCTCTACCGCATCCGCCGCGCCGATTTCGATGCGTTGGACGCGCTCGAAAACTTGGGCGAAGGCCTTTACCGACGCGAGACTTTTCTGGTCCTGGGCGAGGACGGTGGCTGGCATAAGGGCGATCTCTACCGCGTCGCCCGACCAGCCGGGCCGTTCAAGGTGGCGTCGGCCTATCTGGCACTGATGCTGGAGGGCGCTCGCGAACACGGCCTGCCCGACGCCTATATTGAGTCGCTCGAAGCGCTGGCCTAATTGGCGCCGCTGCTTGCGAGTTCCTGGGCAAGCGACCGGGCTTCGTCCCGTTGCTCATCGCTCAGCGCACTGCCGATATCGGCTTCGAGCTGATGCGCGCGAATGTAATCCAGACCAGGATCGGTGTTCGCCAGCGCGACCGAGGCCCAGGCATAGGCCCGCACCGGGTCGGCGTCGACGCCGTTGCCGGTGGCATAGCGCTCGGCGAGGTCCAGTTGGGCGGCCAGCAGGCCCCACTCGGCGGCCTGGTGAACCTGGTCAATCTGACTGACGCCTTCTGGGCGCATGTAGAAGACGCCGTCCGGCTGACTGGACAGCACGTAGACGGCGTCCGCCATGCCCGCCTCCTTCGCGTCTTCGAGCAGGGGTAGGCGTAGATTGTTCATCGGCACGATGCCCCAGCCATCCTTCGCCATCATCGCCAGGCCATAAATCGCCGGGCCGTAACCGTGGCGCCCGCCGATGAGATACCAATCCGATGCTTCCTCCTGGTCGGCCGGACCGATGCGCGCCAGGCGGTACATGTCACCCATCAAGGCGCCGGCGGCGGCTTCATCGCGCTCACCGGCTGCCTCCAGCAGTTCGACCGCGCGGGCATAGTCGCCGCTTCGAATGGCAAGCCGGGCTTCCTTGACCTCGTCGCTGTCGGTGTCCGGCGACATGCCGGGCCAGGTCCAGTCGCCGTAACCGGCATCGGGAACGATGGTGATGCCCCAGATTTCCGGCGGCACGCCTTCGATGATGACGGCAACGCCATCGATCACGCGCACGACGCGTTGCGGCGAGCCGGGCCAACCGAGCCAGGACTCCAGCATGATGCCGTATAGCCATTGACCACCGGGCGACATCGCCGCTCTGACCGGGTCGTCATCGGCCGTGAAGGCGGGACCTTCGGGTGTCGGACCTGCCACCTCAGACACGATCGCGGCGATGGCGTCGATACGGCTGCCCAGATTGTCCCATGGCGGAATCACGATGAACTGGATCTGCGCGGTGCCGCCCGCCTCGCCCGGATAGATCAGGACGCTCATGCCGCGCCCCTCCAGATCATCCTCACCGGGCTCACCCTGGCCGCCGATCAGAAGGGGGCCGACATAGCGGTCGTCAACCTCTTCGAATCGCTCCTTGGACACCATCCCGGCCTCGATCAGCATGTCGGCGACCGTACTGGGGCTGACCGGCAAATCATCGGCGCGGATATCGTCCGGCAACAGCAAAAGTGCGAGCAACACCACGAAAATGGCACAGCACCTACAATAGGTTGCAGAACCTGTAAACGACGACAAGCGAGCGGCGGATACGCGGAAAGTCTGATACATCACGGCACTATCGCGCTTGATGGATTGATCAGAAAAAGGCAATGATTGCATCGCAGATCTGAGAACCTTTGGGTTGACGCGTGTTGACACATCGACCGTCAAAATGCGACTCCTAGAGTCAGATACGGGACAAGAAGCGGGTTAACCGCCGACCGAAACAATGAAAACGAATGATCCGTCTGGGCGAGGATACACAACGATACCATGGCCGAAGCTGGGCAGAGCACGGTGGCTGGAAGCAACGAGCCGCTGGTGCGCTTCGAACACGTTCAAAAAACCTACGACGGCGAGATTCTTGTCGTCAAAGATCTCAATCTCAACATTGAGCGTGGCGAATTCATAACACTGCTGGGGCCGTCGGGTTCCGGTAAGACAACGACCCTGATGATGTTGGCGGGTTTTGAGTCGGCGACCCATGGCGACATCGTCTTGAACGGTCATTCGCTGAAGACCGTGCCGCCGCACAAGCGCGACATCGGCATGGTGTTCCAGAATTATGCGCTGTTTCCGCACATGACGGTGTCGGAGAATCTGGCGTTTCCGCTGCAGGCCCGGCGCATGCCGAAGGCCCAGCAGAAGGAAAAGATCCAGCGCGCGCTGGATATGGTCGAGCTTGGCGCGTTCGGAACCCGCCGTCCCGCTCAGCTTTCCGGCGGCCAGCAGCAGCGCGTCGCGCTGGCTCGCGCCCTGGTGTTCGAGCCCCAGCTCGTCTTGATGGACGAGCCGTTGGGCGCGCTCGACAAGAACCTGCGCGAACAGATGCAGCTTGAGATCAAGCACATTCACGAGAACCTCGGTGTGACCGTGGTCTACGTCACCCACGACCAGAGCGAAGCGCTCACCATGTCGAACCGCATCGCGGTGTTCGACGACGGTGTCATTCAGCAGCTGGCGACGCCAAGCCAACTTTACGAACAGCCAGAAAACGCGTTCGTCGCGGCCTTCATCGGCGAGAACAACCGCCTTCTGGGTACCGTCAAGGCGGCCAATGGCGGCATGTGCGAGGTCGACCTGGACAGCGGCGAACACGTCCGCGCCCTGCCGATCAAAATCGATGGTGTCGGCAGCCGGACGACGCTGTCGCTGAGGCCCGAAAGCGTCACGATCGACCCGTCAGGCGAGCAATGCGACAACGTGTTCGATGCCAAGGTCGAGGAGCTGATCTATCTGGGCGATCACACGCGTGTGCGCGCCAATGTGTGCGGTCACGACGATTTTGTGATCAAGGTCCCGCGCACAACCGGCGCACCATCGCTGGCGGAAGGCAACACAATCCGAATCGGCTGGCGGTCCGAAGACTGCCGGGCGTTGGATGCGGCCTCTTGACGAGGCTGCTAACAGGGCTGCTTAGCGGCCCATCGAAGGAGGCAAGCGTGGCGGACGATAACCCCGGCTCGTTCGCCGACACTCCTAATCTGAAGCAAGGGAGAAGTTACAATATGACCCGTTTGTGGAAGACAACGATGGCGGCGCTTGGTGGCGTTGCCGTGATTGGTCTGGCGGGCACGGGTCCCGCCGCGGCCGAAGACACGATTACCGTCGCCTCCTGGGGCGGCGCTTATTCCATGAGCCAGCGCGAAGCCTATTACAAGCCGGCCGCGAAAGAGATCAACCTGACCATCCTTGAGGATGAGTGGACCGGCACGATCCCGGAAATCCGCGTCCAGGTTGAGACCGGTGAGTACAAGTGGCATGTGATCGACTCCGAAGGCGGCACCATTCTGGCTGCCTGTGACGAAGGTCTCGCGCACGAGTTCGATTATGAGCAGTTCGGTGGTCGCGATGGATTCCTGCCGAATGCCGCTCTGGATTGCGGTGTCGGCACGATCTCATGGGCGACGATCTACGCCTATGACGGCGACGTCTACACCGATCCGGCATCCGCGCCGACGTCCGTCGACGACTTCTTCGATGTCGAAAAGTTCCCGGGCAAGCGTGGCCTTTACGCCAACGGCTTCGGTCACACCATGCAGATGGCCCTGATCGCCGACGGCGTGCCCGCCGCCGAACTGGCCAACTACATGAACGACAATCCGCAGGAAGCGATCGAGCGTGCATTTGCCAAACTCGATTCGATCAAGGATCACGTCATCTATTGGGACTCCGGTGCGATGGCTCCGCAGCTCCTGGCTGATGGCGAAGTCGTCATGACCACCGCCTGGAACGGCCGCATCTACAACGCGGTTGTCGAGGAAGGTAAGAACTTCAAGATCGTCTGGGACGGTCAGGGCATCGACTATGACTATTGGATGATCCCTGCCGGTCACCCCGAGACCGATCTGGGTTTGAAGTTCATTGAGTACGCCAGTCGTCCCGACGTCATGGCTCGTCAGTCGCAGTACATCTCGTACGGCCCGACGACCTATGCCGCGGGCGAGCTGATCAACCCGGACATCGCCCAGCATCTGCCGACCGCGCCGCAGAACACGGGCAATGCCTACTGGGTCGACACCGTCTGGTGGGGCGACCACGTTGAAGAGCTCACAGAGCGTTTCAACGTCTGGCGCAGCCAGTAAACCTGTCTGGTCCGGGGTACGCGGGGACTTAACTCCGCGTACCCCGTGATCACCGCAAGACGCCGGTGATCGTTTAGGGAGCGAAGGCGTGAGCGCTACGGCAGAACCAGACAATGTGATGATGACGGCGGACGGTGTTCCGCTGAAGATCAAGCTGCGTCGCGCAGAACGGATGCGCAAGGTCTGGGCCCTCGCCCTGATTGCTCCGCTCTTTGTTTTCCTGCTTATCACCTTCATTTATCCGATCGCCGAGTTGCTGACGCTCAGCGTTCAGGAACCGGCGTTCGTCGAAACCCTGCCGGAAACCACGCCGATGCTGGAGGAGTGGGACGGCCGGGGCTATCCGCCTGACGAGACGATCGCGTCCTTCGCGCGCGAGATCGCGCAGGCGCGCGAGGACCGCACGCTGGGTGCGGTCGCGCGGCGCATGAACTACGACATATCCGGCTATCGCTCGTTGATCATGAAGACGTCGAAGAAGATCGCCGAGTCGCTCAGTCTGCCGGACGATCAAATGCTCGACGCCTTCATCGATATCGACCGGCGCTGGGAAGATACCGCCTATTGGGCGCCCTTGAAGACGGCGACGCCGCCGTTGACCGATTACTACCTGCTCTGGGCGGTCGATCACACGCGCGATGTCGACGGCAACATCGTCAGCGTTGACGACAACAGAAAGATCTATCTGGAAGTGCTGTGGCGCACAGTCGAGATCAGCATTTTTGTGACCCTCATCTGCTTCTTCCTCGGCCTACCGATCTCCTACCTTCTAGCAACCCTGCCGACGTCGAAGAGCAACCTGCTGCTGATCCTGCTGCTGCTACCGTTCTGGACGTCGCTGTTGGTGCGCACCACCGCGTGGCTGGTGCTGCTGCAATCGGAAGGCCTGGTGAACGACTTCGGTCTTTGGGTTGGATTGTGGAGCGAACCGCTGGAGCTGATCCGCAACCGGCTCGGCGTCTATATCGCCATGGTTCACATTCTGCTGCCGTTCATGGCCCTGCCGATGTTCTCGGTCATGAAGGGCATCAATCCCTGGCATATGCGCGCGGCACTTTCGCTGGGCGCGACACCTCTCGCCGCCTTCATGAAGGTCTACCTGCCGCAGTGCCTGCCGGGCATCGGCGCCGGTTGCCTGCTCGTCTTCATTCTGTCGCTGGGTTACTACATCACGCCGGCCCTGGTCGGCGGTCCCGATGACCAGATGCTCAGCTACTTCATCGTGTCGAACACGAACCAGACCCTGAACTGGGGCCTGGCCGCCGCGCTCAGCGTGATCCTGCTGGCCATGACGCTGGTGATGTTCTTGATGTACAACAAGCTTGTCGGCGTCGATAAGCTGAAGCTGGGATAGAACGATGGCGCTACCCGCTTACGCTGGCCCCTGGGACCGCATCTGGTACTACCTGTTCCGGCTGATCTGCGTCGCGATCTTCTTTTTCCTGATCGCGCCGATCATTGTCATTATGCCGCTGTCGTTCAACGCGGAGCCCTATTTCACCTATCCCATGCCGGGCTTCTCGATCCGGTGGTATGAGGACTTCTTCACCAATCCCCAATGGCTGCTGGGCCTGAAGAACAGCGTCATCATCGGTTTCTTCGCGACGCTTATCGCCTCGGTACTCGGCACGCTCGCCGCGCTCGGGATGAACCGGGCGGTGTTCCCGGGCAAGACCGTGATCCTGGCGGTGTTGATCTCGCCGATGGTCGTGCCGATCGTCATCACCGCCGTCGGCATGTTCTATTTCTACGCCAAGATCGGCCTGACCGGCACGCTGGCCGGCCTGATCCTGGCGCATGCCGCGCTCGGCGTACCCTTTGTCGTCATCACGGTCAGCGCGACCCTGGTCGGTTTTGACCAGAATCTGGTGCGCGCGGGCGCCAGCCTGGGCGGCTCACCGGTCAGCGTGTTCTTCAAGATCACGTTCCCGCTGATCCTGCCCGGCATCGTCTCCGGCGCGCTGTTTGCCTTCATCACCTCGTGGGACGAGCTGGTGGTCGCGATCATGCTGGCGACGACGGAGGAACACACGCTACCGCGAAGAATGTGGAGCGGTATTCGCGAGCTCCTGTCGCCGACTATCACGGCGGTCGCCACCATGCTGATTTTGATCTCCATCTTGCTGATGGTGTGCATGGAAATGCTGCGGCGGCGTACCGAACGCCTGCGCGGGATCCGCAACTAGGACCAACGCTTCTTAGACTATCTTTGTCGGGCGCCGCCTTGCGGCGCGCCGGCTGAGCCATGAATGGAACAGGCCCATGGAAGATCTTCTTGTCATCGAAAACGGCGAGCGGGTCGCCGGCACCTTTTCCGAGGCCGAGATGGCCGCGCGGCTGAAGAAACTCCGCGCCATGATGGGCGAAAACGACGTCGACGCCGTGCTCTTCACGTCGATGCACAACATCCACTACTTCAGCGACTTCCTCTATTGCAGTTTCGGCCGCCCCTATGGCCTGGCCGTGACCCAGGATCGCGCGACCGCGATCTGCGCCAATATCGACTATGGCCAACCGTGGCGGCGCACCGGCGACACCCTGACCTATACGGACTGGCGCCGGGACAACTATGTCCGCGCGGTCCAGAAACTAATCGGTAGCGCATCGCGCATCGGTGTCGAGTTCGATCACATCACGATCGACAACCTCGACAAGCTGAAGACCGCCATGGCGGACGCCGAGTTCGTCGACATCAGCAAGCTCACCATGGCCATGCGCATGCTGAAATCCGATGAGGAAATCGCGCTCATCAAGAGCGCGACCCAGATCGCCGATATCGGTGGCCAAGCATGCGCCGACGCGGTTGGCGTCGGCGTCGGTGAACACGAAGTGGCGCTCGCCTCGACCGACGCCATGGTGCGTGAGATCGCCCGGCGCCATCCGAATTCGGAGATCCGCGATACCTGGGTCTGGTTCCAATCGGGCGTCAACACCGACGGCGCCCACAACCCGGTGACGACCCGCAAGATCGAGGCGGGCGACATTCTAAGCCTCAATTGTTTCCCCATGGTCGCCGGCTACTACGTCGCGTTGGAACGCACGCTCTTTTGCGACCACGCGTCCGACGACCACCTGAGGCTTTGGGAAATCAACTGCGAGGTCTATCGCCGCGGCCTGGAGCTGGTGAAGCCCGGCGTGCGCTGCTGCGATATCGCCAACGAGCTCAACGCGATCTACGAAGGATACGGCGTGCTCGACAAACGCACCTTCGGCTATGGCCATTCGTTCGGCGTGCTCTCGCACTATTACGGACGCGAAGCCGGCCTTGAACTGCGCGAGGACATCGAGACCGAACTCAAGCCCAACATGGTCGTATCGATCGAACCGATGATCACCATTCCCGAAGGCCAGCCCGGCGCCGGCGGCTACCGCGAGCACGACATCCTGGTGGTGACGGAGAACGGCGCCAACAACATCACCGGTTTCCCCGTCGGCCCGGAGCACAATATCGTCGGTTAGGTGGCGGCTTCCTTAACCATCATCGGCAAGGCGTGATCGACCAGCGCCTGGGCGTCGAGCACCACTGTCTCGGCGCGGCCAAGCCGGCCGGCTGCGATGCCTTCGCTCACCAGAAAATCGTCGACGATCGTGGCGAAGAAGCGATCCGGCCAGTCGACAATGCCCTTGCTGGTCGTGTCGTACTCTTCGATATCCACCCAGCCCTTGCCGGCAATCGGCAGCTTGAGCCGCAGGATCCGCTTGTTCGGGATCGGCGCCAAATGCTCGGCGTAATGCAGAAGCGTCACCGAGTCATGATCCGATCCGATCAGCATCACCTTGCCGCCGGTCTCGCACAGCTTGGCGAGCGGTGATCCCGGACCGAAGCCGTAGTTGAGAGGATGATCGGCGGTCAGTGCCACCGACCGGCCACCAAGCGCTGCCATGCGCGCCGGCGGATTATCGCTGCAGACCGTGCCGGGATAGGTCCGCAGGAACTCGGCCAAGACGCCGTGATCCCGGTCGGCGCGCGATGACGCGGTCTCAAATTGCGGCAGGTTGGCCTCGATGAATGCCAAGTTCTCATCGTCGAAGCCGCCGCGGCCGATGTGGTCATAGGGCGGCTGACAACCGGCATACATCATCAGCGTGCCGTCAGGCCCGATAACCTCGCGCAGCGCATCGATCAGCACGTCCGGCCCGCCCAGGATTGGACCGACGGCGCGCATCGACGCGTGCATCATGACGGTGTCGCCGGGTTCCAGCCCGAGGCGGCGGCCATCGGCGACGAGAGAAGCAGAGGTCGCGGCGTTCTTATCCACCAGTCCCAAGCGCCTCTTCGACAAGCGGCTGCGGCCAAAGTTGCGGCGCTTCAGCCTCAAACGCCCGGCTCGCCTGCAACACCAGATCCTCGCGATAGGGCGCGGCGACAAGTTGCAGGCCGACCGGCAAGCCGTTGCTCGCCAGCCCGCACGGCACGGACGCGCCGGGCTGTCCGGTCAGGTTGAACGGCAGCGTAAACGGCACCGCATGGTTCCACCGGTGCAGACTTTGCGAGTGATAGGGTGTCTCCGCGATCGGCGCCGTCGTCGGCAGCGTCGGCGTCACCAGAAGGTCATAGGTCTCGTGGAACCGCTTCATGGTGACGCCCAGTCGCGCACGCGCCACCATGGCCTCGTTGTACTGCGCAAGCGTCACCGCGAGGCCGCGCTCGGCGAGGTCGCGGAAGCGCGGGTCGAGCAGATCGTGCTTGGCGTCGGGAATGCCGCGCAGGATCGAGGCAAAGCCGGCCAGCCAATAGTCGGTGAATTGGGGCTCCAGAGGCTCAAACACCGTGCCGACCTCCTCCACCTTGGCGCCCAGGCCCCTCTGGCGCTCAACGGCAAGATCAACAAGTTCGCGCACCTCCTGTTCGACCTTGGCACCGCCCAGGCCTGGCGCGTAGGCGATGCGCCATCCCTTGATGCCGTCGTCCAGGCAGTCGCGCCAATCTCTGTCGTCATAGGGCAGTGCGTACCAGTCGCGCACGTCGGGCTTAACAAGCTCGTTCAGCATCAAGGCGGCGTCCTCGACCGAGCGGGTCATGGGCCCTTCGGCCGAGGTCGTGCAGAAAGCGCCTTCGCGCGGATGGTCGGGTACGCGCCCGAAGTTGGGCTTGATGCCGTAGATGCCGGAATAGCTGGACGGGATGCGGATCGATCCCCCGCCATCGTTGCCGAGCGCGAGCGCGCCGACGCCCGCCGCCATGGCTGCCGCGGCCCCTCCGCTTGAGCCGCCCGGGCTGTGCGCGGTGTTCCAGGGATTGCGTGTATAGCCGAACAGCGGCCCGTCGGTGATGCCCTTCCAGCCGTATTCCGGGCTCGTCGTCTTGCCCAGGAAGACGGCGCCGGCTTCGCGCAGGCGCGCGACCGACGGCGCGTCGAAATCACACGGCGTCTCGTCGGTTGTTGCCGAACCCATGCGCACGGGCCAGCCCTTGAGCGGGATCAGATCCTTGACCGTCACCGGCACGCCTTCGAGCGCGCCTTGGGGTTCGCCGCGCTGCCACCGCGCCTCCGCTTTCCGAGCCGCCGACAAGGCGGACTCATGGTCGACATATTGAAAGGCGTTGATCTTGGGTTCGGTCGTATCGAGCCTATCCAGCGCGGCCTGCGTCACCTCGACCGGCGACAGGGATTTGTCGCCGAAGCGCGCCAGCAACTCGGTTGCGGTCATGTAGATGATCTCGGTGGACATGGGCTTCCTCGCTGAACTTATGGCGGCCGGCGGGCTCTTGCCGGCGACCCTACACCATGGATTGCAAGGCTGTCGCGCCGTCACCGCTTCCCATCGACGCGCCGCCGTGGTGCTATAGGGACCGCCCAGCCTGCGGAGGACACGAATGGCGTTGAAGACGACAGTGCGCGAGATGGTCGAGAAGGCCAGCCAGGAGATCGAGACGGTGCCGGTCGAGACCGTGAAGTCGCTGCTGGACGAAGACGGCACAGTCATTGTCGATATTCGCGATGTCCGCGAACTCGACCGCGAAGGCATGATCCCCGGCGCAATGCACGTGCCGCGCGGCATGCTGGAGTTCTGGGTCGACCCCGAGAGCCCGTATCACAAGGAGATCTTCACTTCCGGCAAGAGGTTCATCTTCTATTGCGCATCGGCCTGGCGCTCGGCACTTGCGACCAAGGCGCTCCAGGACATGGGCCTGGAGCCGGTGGCCCATATGGAGGGCGGCTTCACTGCGTGGCAGAAGGCCGGCGGCGAGGTCGTCGAACGGCCGCGAAAGAAGAAGGCCTGACGCGTTCGGCAGAACTGGTGGGCAAAGCAAGCGGCGGCTAATAGTACTCCGGTTCAGACGTGACCTCGATGAGGTCGATGAGCCTCTCGAGTTGCTCGAGTTCGGGATGCGGTTTGCCGACAAACGACTTGCCCTTTGCCAGCTTCATGCCGAGTTCGCGGTCAAAGGTCTCATCGTCGCCTTCGATGCTGACGCCAAACCGTCCTATCCGCTTGATAAGAAAACCTCGCTCTTTTAACAATCCGGCGGCCTTCTCGAGATCTGCACGCTTCGGTCGACCTCCCTTGTCGCTTGGAGTGTCACTTCGAACACGGACCGTTGCTACGGTAGTCATGTGTTCCCTCTCGCCATTCGGATACCGCCTACTTGGGGATCCTACACCGATTAGGCCAGTTCGCCGATTAACCTTACACCTGGGCCAGCGCCGCGCGCGCATCAACCAGGCCCCAACCCACCGCGACATTCGGTTGTCCGACGGCAGGGAATCCCATTGCGTTGCGGCCTTGCGTTATCGGAACGGCAGAGCTTTCAAGGATCGCTCGAACATCGGACGTATCGAGTGTGCGGCCTATCTGCCTTGCCTTCTGCAACATCATGGCGACGATACCCGCGACTTGGGGTGTCGCACTACTGGTGCCGCTCGCGCCTACCCAGCCATCGTCATCATCGGTTTCATCAAAACTCGGATGAGGCGTGCCAGACAACGTTCGATCCATAAGGTTGTCAGGCTGGGTAGGCATAATGATATAGATCGCTTTCGGCCGCTCGCCGCACAAACCGGATACGTCAGGAACGCGCCTGCCCGGGAACAAACTACTTAGATATCCGCTTGCATAGTTGCTGGCTTCAAGCTTGTGTTTCTCATTCCAGAAGGCACCACCGATGCTCAGGACACTCGGCTCGCTACCGGGCCAAGCATAGTGACCGTTGCCTGCAGCAAAGAGAACGATAACGCCATCAGCAATAATGCTCAGTATCGTCGCCTGAAGGATGGGAAAGACCTGTTCCCGATCATAACCCCACGAACAACTTATGATGTCCGCTTCTTCGTCTGCGGCATCTTCGAGCGCAATCTGTGGGGGATTGGTCTGCTTGTAGCCACACACCCGCGCACCGGGGGCGGTCGCGAACACGTTGAACGTAATCGCGGTTCCATGCCCATGATCATCGATGTAGGCATCCGGCGCCGACGCCGTCGCTATAGGTTGATAATCAAAGGTGTTCGCCTTGTAGTAAGGATGTTCATAGAAGCCCGTGTCGACCACACCGACCCGAATTCCGCTTCCATCAAATTCGTTGGGCACGTTCAGCAGGTGACGAATGTCGCCGCTGCCAATGTTGTGAAACGACGCGGCCGGTGGCGACGGATCTGGTGCGAACAAAATCGGAGGAGGAATGAAGACGAAATCATCGATAGAGTCATCAATTGCCGCTGGAATCGTCAGCGAGTTCTGTGGAACCAAAAACAGGTCGGTGGGTTCCAACGGCGCAAAGCTGGAGCTGAACTCCTGCGTCGATCGAACATCACTGAACCTGGCGTTCGTCTGGACGACCAATTCGGTCCCGCATACCTCACGTACGAGGTCGGCAGGCCCGCTCACCGTGATCCCAAAGCGCCCACGCTTGATAACGGTCAGCCCCAGTTCCTCAGCACGCGCGACCGCCCTTTCCTCGGCCTTCGGATGAGGTCGGAAGTCTTCAATGTTGTCAGGGGTAAGCGTACCTCGCTGCTCTTGAATAGGCTCGCCGCTCAACGTTGACACCGCGAGCGTGACGCGTACGTCAGCGGCCAGTGTCTCGACCGAAGCGGAGAGTTGTTCGGAGTCACGGACGACCGACTCCAATCCCTCAGCGAACATGACCGGTGCCATCAGGCCAACATCAGTTGCCATGCGAAATCCTCCCTTGAAGGTCAGGACAGAAGAGCACTGACCATTTCTCGACCGGTTCGCCCTTACCCTTACCGGGCATGCTTTATCCTGGTGGGTCTCCCTTGTAGAACAGCGGCACACCGGCACCCCAAATGACCGCCACCAACGCACCCAGATAGCTGTACTCTCCGAGCGATACCGGGCCGGCAGGAGGCTCAAGGACGACAACCCAAATTATGAAAGACACGGCTGCCACGATGACAGCGGCCCACTGAGGCTTCTTCGAAACGGGATCCTGTGTTGCCCGATAACGAACAACAACACAGATCACGAGGCAGGCAACGAAAAGAATCAAGAGGCCGGTTAGCGGTGGGTCACCTGCAAGAGAGAGGAAGACTTCGCCAGCGGTATTGGCGGCAAGGGTATCGGTCGTCTCATTTTCTTTCGAGCGCCCAAGCACGGCCAGGCCGGTTCCGTAAAGGCCTAGCGCTTCAGCAGGCACAAGTTTAGCGATCCGAGAAGACCAACCATCGTCGTCCTGTGGGCCTCCAGCCATTGGCTGCGGGGATGCGCCGGCTGCGGCGCCTCTTTTTGAGACTATGCGAAGACTCATGATTTCCCTCCGAAGCAACGTCTGGACCAGTACCAGCTAGTAACTGTCGCGAGAAGGTCACGGTATCGAACTTCAGGGGCGCTCAGTATTTAGTCCAAACTCTGGAATACTGTCGAATTTCTTCCTTAGAGTATTCGAAAACTAATCAATAAAATTCAGTTCTATTCCTATTTGTCATCTTTTTCAGGATGTGGATCTGACAGCTGCATTCCCCTGCGATCGCAGAACCTTTATGCGACTACAAACACCAGCGCACAACTCTAAGATGATTTGGGGCGTTTTCTCAACCGTGAAATAGGTGGTGTCTTGGCCAGGAACGAGGTGTATGCACCTGTGTTCGTGTCGGTGTAGTCAGTTCTTCACCCGACATCGCCTAACCCCGTACGGAGTTTCTTGAGCGCCAGCCGCAGTCGCGACTTGACCGTGCCCAAAGGCAGGTCCAGTTCGTCGGCGATCATGGTGTGGGACTTGTCGTCATAGAACGCCATGTTCAGGAGCTGGGCCTGTTCGGGCGGCAGTTCGCCGATCGCCGCGCGCAGGATGTCAGCCAACTGACCCGCGTTCACCTGTTCGTCGGGCTTGGGCGCATCGTCTTCGGGGTCCGGCGCGGTCGCTGGATCGCCCATATCGACCTCCGGCCGCTTTTGGCGGCGCAGGGCGTCGATCCGCTTGTTGCGCGCGATGGTGAAAACCCAGGTGCTGACGGCGGCCTTGCGGGCGTCGAACTGGTCGGCGCGGCGCCACAGGGTCAGCATGACCTCTTGCATCAGATCTTCGGCCAAGACGTCGCTGGCGCCCAGCCGGCGCAGGTAGGATTTGATGCGCGGTCCAAAGTGGTCGAACAGCTCGCCGAACGAGTCCTTGTCCCGTTCGCGCGCGATGGCCGCCATGCAGACCTCCCACCGCTTGCCGTTTCTCGGCACGGCGCCCTGTTTGCCCGTCGTCATGGGGCCATCAGACAGCATGACGCGAACCGCTACAATCGGCGATCGCGCGAACAATAGGGTAACACCGGCGGGTTCCTAACGTGTCTATTCTGGTCTGGTACGCCCCCGCCAACGCGCCGGATCACCCCGATTGAGGGCCCGTCGCCTCACACGTGGCCGGCCGACCCGCCCCTGCCACCAACGAACAGCAGGACGATACCGCCGACCACCAGGACGATGCCCGCGACCTGCCACAGGCTCAGCACCTCGCGCAGCAGGAAATGGGCGACAACCATGGTAATGATGATGGTGCCGACCACGATCGCCGGTACCGCCACGTTGGCGGCCATCGGCTTGATCCCGCCGACATTGCCGAACAGGTAAAAATAGCCGATCTCGGCGCCGCCGATGCAGAGCCCCGCCGCCAGCGCGAACAGATAGGTCGATGAGGACAGCCGGAAGCTGTGGCCGCCCTGGGCGAGCAGAACACCGGCGAACAAGGCGGATGCGCAGAGCGCCGCCACCTGCACGCAAATCGTGGCCAGAAGCGTCGTCGTCGCCGTTTCTGGGACGTGACCGCCGGAGACCTTGATGAAAAGATTGTATCCGGCATAGAGCACGGTCACGAGACACAACACGGCCACGGCCATGGCGCAAACTCCCCCTCATTCATGATGCTCGGATGATGACAGAGGCGGCGGCCTTAGGCCAACGGCCTCAGTCGCCCTGCATCGCCTCCCGGTACCAGGCATGCAGCGCGGCGATCGAATGCTCGCTGTTCAGCCCCTGCTCGGGATCGATCACCAGGGGTCCCGGACGATAGCCCTTGCTGGCCAAACCCTGCTGGACGGATTCAACGAGACGAATGTCCTCCGCCACTGTCGTTTCCAGGTCCTGCTGCGCCAGGCGGGTCAGGACATCGTCGTCGTTCCCGCCGGCCGAATACCAGCCGCGCCAGACCGTCGTGTTGCCGACATCGTCGGGCCGCCACAGATAAGTGTTTAGCACATTGCCGGGGTAGACCTGGAACGAGAAGGCCGGCCACAGGAACCAGGAGCTGTAGTCGCCGGCATGCTCGTTGGCGTCCAGGTCGATCGGATAGGTCATGCGGTCCAGATTGGCCGAACGTGTGGTGTGCCGCAGACAATAGCCTTTGGGCGCGACGTTATAGGTTTCAGGCTCGATCACGCCATTGGCGAAGGTCGGGTGGTTGATCTTGCAGTGATAACACTCCGAGTAATTCTCGACCGTGACCTTCCAGTTGCAGGCTTCGTTAATCGATATCCAGGAGGCCGGCGCCAACTCGTCGATATGGGGCACGAAGGCACGCAGCTCGGCTTCCACATCCGGGAACCACGCCTCCATCGGGCGCGCGTCCTCGTCCAGATTGACGAAGATGAAACCGGCGAAGACCTCGGTCCGGACTTCGGTCAGGCAGATCGCGCTCTTATCGAAACCGGGCGTCTTCTCGCTTGCCGGCGCCGCGCGAAGCTTGCCGTCCAGGCCGTAACTCCAGGCGTGGTAGGGGCAGGTGATGAACTTGCGATTGCCGCTGCCCTCCACCAAGCCGTGGGCGCGGTGCTGGCAGACGTTATAGAACGTGCGCACCTTACCTTCCCGGTCCCGGATCGAGAACAGGCGCTGGCCGAGAAGGTCGAACGCCATGTAGTCGCCGGGTTTCGAAAGCGCCGATACGTGGCCGGCATACTGCCAGGTGCGATGGAAGATCCGATCGATCTCCTGGCGGTAACCCTCGGCATCGGTGTAACACCGCGCCTCCAGGGCTCTCAAAGGGCCGCCCGCCTCATCTCGAACGTTGATCGCGACATCCGCCATTCACCGGACCTCCCGATGGGAATCTCAGCTCGGCAAAATTTTTGTCCTATTTTTTACCGCGCGTAAAGCCGAAACGACACGTGCCCCCCGAAGTCGTTGCCTCCGGTGGGCACGATGGCGAGTATGGCTGGCAGACACAGCATCCAGTGGGGGACACAACCATGGACAAAGAACGTTTCGAACGTGGGCTGGAGGAGCGCCGAGCGGTCCTGGGCCGGGACTATGTCGACGCCGCGTTAGAGGCCGCGGACGACTTCAACCGGCCGTTCCAGGAGTATGTCACGGAGAACTGCTGGGGATACGCCTGGGGCGACAAGACGCTCGACCGGCGCACCCGCTCGATCATGAACCTCACCATGATCGCGGCCTTGAACCGCATGCACGAGTGGGAACTGCACCTGAAGGGTGCGCTGACCAACGGCGTCACCAAGGATGAGATCCAGGCGATCCTGCATCAGATCGCCGTCTATTGCGGCGTGCCGGTCGGTGTCGAGTGTTTCCGCATCGCCAAGCGCGTTTTCGCCGAGCAGGAGGCCGGCGGCGATGACTGACGACGACGCCGTTGCTCGCCACTACACCAAGGGCGACCTGGCGCAGCGGATCATGGAAGCGGTGCACGCGGTCGTGCCCGACATGGCGCACGTGACGCCGCGCGATCTAGCGCCGGTCGACGAGTTCCATATCGGCGGCGTCAAGGCGACGGAGACGTTCACGGCCAAACTGGGCCTTCGCCCGGGCATGAGCGTGCTGGATGTCGGCTCGGGCATTGGCGGCACCGCGCGCTTCGTCGCCGATGCCCACGACTGCCACGTCACCGGCATCGACCTGACGCCGGAGTACTGCGCCGTCGCTACCATGCTGTCAGCAGCGACGGGCCTGAGCGATGTCACCGAGTTTCACGACGGCAGCGCGCTGACGATGCCGTTCCACGACGGCCACTTCGGTGCTGCGATGACCATGCATGTCGCCATGAATATTGAGGACAAGGCGGGTCTTTACCGAGAGGTCGCACGTGTCCTCAAACCCGGCGCCGTCTTCGGAATCTACGATGTGATGGTGGGATCGGAAGGCGGCGATCTCGACTTTCCGGTGCCGTGGTCGGCGACGCCGGCGACCAGCTACCTCGCCACGCCGGATGCCATGCGCGGATGGCTGGCCGATGCCGGCTTCACGATCGAGCAGGAGGACGACCGCCGCGACTTCGCCATCGACTTCTTCGATGGGCTGAAGAAGAACGCCGCCGACGGTCCGCCGCCGCTCGGCCTGCACCTGTTGATGGGCGCGGACTTCAAGCAGAAGGTGGCGAACATGGCCACCAACATCGCCGCCGGCCGCTGCGCGCCGCGCGAGATGATCTGCCGGAAGACCTAGTCGGAAGCTGAATCGTCCAGAATTGCCACCGCCCGCGTCCAGCCGGCCGACGCGCCTTTGATCTTGACCGGGAAGCAGGCGATCGTGAAGCCGTCGCCAGGCAGTGCCTCCAGATTGTGCAGCTTTTCCAGGTGGCAATAGCCGATATCGCGCCCGGCGCGGTGACCTTCCCAGATGATCGACGCGTCGTGGCTCTCGGCGAAGCGTTCGGCGGTATAGGTGAACGGCGCGTCCCACGACCAGGCATCGGTGCCGGTCAGGCGAACGCCACGCTCCAACAGATACATGGTCGCGTCGTAGCCCATGCCGCAGCCTGAATCGACGTAGCTGTCGCCGCCATAGGCAGCACCAGCCGCCGTATTGACGACGACGATATCGAGCGGCTGGAGGTCGTGGCCAATGCGCTCCAGCTCCGCCTCCACGTCTGTGGCCGTCACCACGTAACCGTCGTCGTAATGGCGGAAGTCGAGCTTAACGCCCGGACGAAAACACCAGTCCAGCGGCACCTCGTCAATGGTGATGGCACGCTCGGGGTCGGTGCCCAGCTTACGGTTCATGGTCGAGGCGAAGTGATAGGGCGCGTCTAGATGGGTGCCGTTATGGGTGATCAACTCGACCTTCTCGATCGCCCAGCCCTCGCCGTCCGGCAGGTCATCGCCCGTGAGCCCCGGGAAGAACGCGACCATGCGATCGACGCTCATCTGATGGTCGATATAGGTGATCTTGGGATTGAACGGCCGGGGATCGGAGATGACGTCGTTCTCGAGCGGCATCGAGATATCGATGAACTGGCGCGCCATGGCGGCTACCTCCCCAGCAAGAAGCATGCGATGTGCGCCATTGTGCCGCCGCCGGCGCCAATCGGCTATGCCTGAGCAAATCCACACCTTCCCACACCCTATCGTTTCGGCCACGCCCGGCTTCGACTATGCTGTTGGTCATGGCGGACGCATCCAAACGCGAACCCATGAGCATGCCGCTCAAGGTGCTCATCGGCGGTGTCCTGGGGATCGCGACCGGTGTGTTCCTGGGCGACGAGGCGTCGTTCCTGGCACCGGTTGGCAGTGCCTATGTTCTGCTGATCCAGGCGGTCGTCTATCCCTACATCATCGCCTCGCTGTTGCGCGGCTTGGGCGGCCTGTCGCCGGCGACGGCGATCAAACTCTTCCGGCGCGGGTGGCCGTTCTACACGGGACTATGGATTCTGGTGCTCGGCGCGACCGCCCTTCTGTCGCTTGGGTTGCCGCACGTGGAGCAAGACGTCTACACGCCGCAACCGCCGATTTCGATGTCGATCGACTCACTGCTGAACGTCCTGCTGCCGTCCGATCCATTTTCCGCGTTGAGCGAAAACCACATGCCGGCGGTCGTTATTTTTTGCCTGATCTTTGGCGTGGCCTTGCAGTTCGTCGACAACAAGGATCGCTTTTTGGACATGCTGGAGACCGTCCGCATGGCCAGCATGCAGTTCTGGCGGTGGATCGGCGTCTTCGTGCCTTATGCGACGTTTGCCCTGTTTGCCGCTTCCGCGGGATCGATGCCGCTCAGTTCTCTGACCAAGATCGGCCTCTACCTGGCCTTGCTCCTGTTCTGCTGCTTGATGCTGGCTTTATGGATTCTGCCGGCCATCCTGACGGCGTTCGTGCCCGCCAGCTATCGCGAAATCATGCATGACCTGAAGGACGGCCTGACCATCGCGATTGCCACATCCGTCGTTGCGGCGGCGATCCCTTACATCGTCGAGTCGACACGCAAGCTGGCCGATCGCTGCAATATCGAAGATGACAACAGGCGCGATCTGATATCGACCAATCTGTCGATCGGCTACGTCATTGCATCAGCCGGCAGCCTGCTGCTCTACCTCTTCGTGCTTTTCATGAGCTACTACTTCGGCACGTCGATTTCGTTGACCGACGGCATCGTCCTGCCGATCGTCATTCTGTTGTCCAGTGTCGGGTCGTCGGTCTCGGCTCTGGAATTCATCAATTCCTGGCTCGGCATGCCGGAGACGACGATCCACGTCTATCTGGAAACCGGCATGCTGGCGAAGTACCCGAAGATCATTCTGACGCTTATGTCGCTAGCCTTTGTCAGCATCCTGGTGACGCTCAACTTCTACGGCAAGATCAAGGTCCGTCCGTTCAAGGTGGCGCGCATTATCGCGCCGCCTCTGATTGTCCTGGCGGCCGGCGCCTGGGGCATCGGCTATTTGGAACGCAGTGTGTCCCAGACCCACCCACTGTCTTACGCAGACTTTTCGTTGTCACCGCAGATCACCCGCAACGTTCATGCTCATGTCGAAGATGCCGCGACCGAAGCGGCCGTACCCGGTCATGTCGCCGCCGGCGAGACGGCGTTCGCCCGTATCGAACGCACCGGCACCTTGCGGGTTGGCATCTTCGATTCAAGCATCCCGTTCTCGTACTACAACAACGACCATGAGTTGGTTGGCTACGACATCGCGTTTGCCTATGAACTGGCCCACGCCCTGGACGTCGATCTGGTCTTCGTGCCCTTCCAGCCAAAAAATCTGGCCGACCATCTGACCAGTGGCGTGTTCGACATCGCTGTCTCGGGCCTCTACGTCACGCCAGATCGCCTGCGGACACTCATTATCAGCGACAGTTACCTGCAAAGCGATCCGGCCCTTTTGGGACAAACCAATGTGGTGTCCAAATTGCTCACCCGTGAGTCGATCCAGACTTATCCTGATCTGACCTTGGGCACATATCATGAAACCTCGATTCTAAACCGGTTGAAGGACCGCCTGCCCGAGGTCTCGGTCAACTTGGTGCCGCCCTATGACTCGCTGCCCGACTTTTCGTCGGTCGACGCCGCCGTCTGGTCGCTGGTCAGCGCACGGGCCATGGCCAAGATCTATGACGGTGTCGCGGCCTCGGTCCCTGACAACCTGGGCGACCCCTTTGTCTATGTCTACTACATGGCGCCAGATAGCCGGCGCCTGCATCTCTTCGTCAACACCCTGGTGCGTGATCTCAAATCGATTGGCTGGCACGAGCGCCAGGCGCAGCATTGGCTTGAGGGTCTGGGCGATCAACATCGCGAACCGCGATGGAGTATCATGCGCAATGTCCTGGGGTGGGGTGTCGACGAGACCGAAGCGGGGACCGGAACATGATGCCACAACGGCATGGCAGCGCGCTGGAAGACGTCTATGACTGAGTCGGGCGCCGTGGCGGAAAAACCCAAACGTGAGCCTATCAGCATGCCCGTGAAGGTGCTGATCGGCGGCATTCTGGGCATCCTGACGGGCATTTTCTTTGGCGAGCACGCGACCGTGCTGGAACCCGTCGGCAGTGCGTATGTCTTGCTCGTCCAGGCGGTCGTCTATCCCTATATCATCGCGTCCTTGCTGCATGGACTGGGCGCGATGTCGCCGGCCACTGCCGGGCGGCTGTTCCGCCGCGGATGGCTGACTTATGTGGCAATCTGGGCCATCACGCTTGGCACGGTCATTGTGTTGACCCTTGGTCTGCCGGCAGCCGAACAGCTTGTCTATCGAGCCTCCCACAGCGAGATCCAAACGATCGAGTCGTTGCTGGACGTTCTGCTTCCTTCCGATCCGTTCGCCGCGCTCAGCCAGAACCACATGCCGGCCGTCGTTATCTTCTGTCTTATCTTCGGCGCGGCACTGCAGCATATCGACCAGAAGGATTCGCTTCTGGACATGCTGGAGACCGTCCGCAAGACAAGCCTTCAGTTCTGGCTGTGGACGGCAAAGCTGGTTCCCTATGCGACGTTCGCGCTGTTCGCGACATCGGCCGGAACCCTGCCGGTCAGCTCCCTGCCCAAGATCGGCCTTTACCTGGGCCTCTTGACGTTCGGCTGCCTGATCTTGGGGGTCTGGATCCTGCCCGCCATCATCGCCGCCTTGGCGCCGGCCTCCTATCGCGAGATCGTCAAAGGTTTGAAGGAAGCGCTGACGATTGCCATCGCCACGACTGTCGTTGCCGCGGCGCTGCCCTACATCATTGAGATGACGCGCAACCTTGCCGAGCGCTGCGGGATCAAGGACGAAGACCGCGCCGACGTCATCGCGACCAACATCTCGATCGCCTACGTCGTCTGTTACGCCGGATCGCTGTTCCTCTATCTCTTCGTGTTGTTCGCCGCCTATTACTTCAACACGTCAATCGATCTGATGAACAGCATCGTTCTGCCATTCGTCGTTCTGCTGTCGAGTGTCGGCTCGTCGGTCGCCGCGTTGTCGTTCATCGACGGTTGGCTTGCCCTGCCGCCGGAGACGATCCAGGTTTATGTCGAAACATCGACCTTGGCGCAGTACCCGCAGATCATTCTGTCGTTATTCGCCATTGCCTTTGTCAGCGTTCTCGTCACGCTCAATTACTACGGCAGGCTGAAGCTGCGTCCCTTGAAGCTATTGGCGACGGTGGCCATACCCGTGGTGGTGATGGCGGCAGGTGCCTGGGGTATGGGCAAACTGGACATCGCGCTCAACAAGACGCACCCGCTGTCCTATGCAGAGTTCACGCTGCCCAGTTCTATCGCTCGGAACATCAAGGTGAGTTACGAAGGCATGGACTCGCCCCCACCCGACGCGAGCGATGCGCCCGACGGCGAAACGGCCTTTGAGCGGATCCAGCGGACCGGCGAGCTGCGTGTCGGCGCCTTCGACTCCAGCATTCCTTTCGTCTACCGGAACAGCGCGGGCAATCTCGTCGGCTATGACATCGCGTTTGCCTACGAACTGGCCCATGCCCTTGACGTCGATATCGTGTTTGTCGATTTCCTGCCGCACAACATGCATGAGGAGTTAAAGGAAGGCCGCTATGACATCGCAGCGTCCGGCCTCTACGTGACGGAGGAGCGCTTGCGCGGCCTGGTCGCCTCGGACGCCTATGCGCAAAGCGTGCCCGTTCTCTTTGGTGATGCCACCAAGGTCTCACAGTTTCTGACGCGCCAGGACGTCCTGAACTTCCCCGACGCGACGGTCGGGGTCTATCAGGAAGAATCGCTTCTGCACCGGCTCAAACATCGCTTGCCGGACGTCACCATTACCGTTGTGCCGCCTTACTCGACACTGCCCGATTTCACCCAGATCGATGCTGCCGTCTGGTCGTTGCACGAGGCGCGTCCAATCGCCGAGCAGAACGAAGACATCGCCGTCGCCGTGACGGAGAACCTGGGCGAACCCTTCGTCTACGTCTATTACGTCGCACCGGATAGCCGGCGGCTTCGCATCTTCGTCGACGACCTGATCCGCGACCTCAAGGATACTGGCTGGCACGACGAGCAAACCCGTTTCTGGCTGCGAGGTCTTGGCCCGCAGAACACGGAGGCGCGCTGGAGCATCATGCAAAACGTGCTGGGCTGGGGCGTCGACGACGGGGACACGGACGGCTGACGCCGCTCAGCACGGCAGTCCCTAAGTCGGTAAGTCCAGGGTCTGGTTCAACCGACTGACCAGGGCGCCGAAACGCGCGGTCAGCCGCAAACGATCGAAGTCCTCGTCATAGCGCATCCACATCGCCAGCCGCCGCTGGAAGACCGGCGAGCAATCATAAGCGCGATCGAGCGCGTCCAGCGCACGGTCGTGCTGCCCAAGCAACGCGAGCGTGCGTGCGACGTTGTAGTGGACCATGCAGTCGTCCGGGCCGATCAACACGGCCCGGTCGGCCCAGTCCTGAGCCTTCTTGTGCTCGCCAAGATCAGCCAGCACCGCGCTGCCGAACGCAAGGGCGCCGGCGTTGTCGGGATGTGCCTCAATCTCCGGCTCCAGGCGCTCTACGCAACGCCGCGCCGCGGCGAGGAACTCGTCGTCGCGGCCGAGCGCCTGGCATTCTTCGGAGAACAGGCCTAGCGACCGAAAGTCGTTGAGTCGCAACGCCGCCGCGCGCTCGAACAAATCGGCCGCCTCGGCGCGCCGGCCTTGCAGATGGCAGTTCCTGGCATAGAAGAAGTGCGCTTCGAACAGGTGCGGGCCCAGACGGATCGCCTGCTCGAACTCGGCGGACGCCTCGTCGTAAAGACCCGCGACATAGAGCGCTAGCCCTTTCGCGGCGAAAGCTTCGGCCAGATTGGGGTCGAGCTGTTGCGCGCGGAGGCTGAAGTTCAGACAACTCTCGAAGCTGGTATCGGGATCGTTCTTCGAGAGATCCATGGAGAGATAGGACTCGCAAACCGCTAGGGCGGCGTACGCAATCGCATAATCGGGATCGATCTCGATCGCCTTGACGAACATCTCCTTGGCAATGCGCAGGCTGTGCTTGTCGATACCGCGCAGGTAGAAGCCACGGCCCATAGAGTAATAGTGATAGGCATCCATACTGGTCGTCGACCGGCTGACGATGCCTTTGAGTTCTTCCGGTAGGAGTTTCGCCGACAACACGTCGACAATGTTCTCGGCGATCTCGTCCTGCAACGCGAACATGTCGTCGAGACTGCGGTCGTAACGTTGCGCCCAAAGCTGACCACCCGTTGCACCATCGACCAGTTGCGCGGTGATACGCACGCGCCCGGCCGCCTTGCGCACACTGCCCTCCAACACGTAACGGACGTTGAGCGCGCGCGCGACCTGCTGCGCGTCCAACTGTCTGCCTTTCAGCGTGAAGACGCTGTTGCGCGCCGCGACGAACAGCGCGGAAATGCGCGAGAGATCGGTGATGATGTCTTCGGCCAGACCGTCGGCAAAGTAGTCCTGGTCGGAATCGGCGCTCATGTTTTCGAACGGCAGCACGGCGATCGATGGCGCCTCAGGCAGGCCGTTGACCAAACCATCGGCCGGCGGCGCGGCTGGCGACACCCCTTGGTGCCGCCGATGGCGTATCGCCTGATAGAGATTGACCGTCTCACGTTCTGGTGTGACCGCCAACTCTTGCTGCAGACGTTCCTTCAGTGTCTCGAACAGCCTGAGCGCTTGGGCGCCCTCGCCGCGATCGGCGAAACCTTGCATCAAGCACCGGCAGGCCGCTTCGTGCAGGGGATCAAGCGACAGGAGACGGCGCGCGGCGACCATCGCGAGATCGCGCCGTCCGTCGGCTAGAGCCTGGGACATCATCTGGTTCAACGCTTCGCTTGCCTTGTCGCGCAGCCGCTGGCGTTCGACCATAAGCCAGTCGTCGAATGCGGTACTGCGCGGCTCTACACCGTCGAGCAGATCGCCCCGATAGATGTCGGCGGCCTGCTTGCTCGCCTCGAGCGTCGCCTGGTCGAGCAGATCTTCGAACACCGTGACATCAACCATGGCGGCGTCATGAGCAAGCGTTATGGTTTGACGATTCGCGATAAGCGGCGCTGGACGAACCGCATCAAACGTACGTCGCAAGCGCAGCAAGGCCTGCTTTAAGCTGTCACGCGCCTGCTTGTCTCCGGCATCGCCCCACAGCATCGAAGCCAGCTTGTCACGCGGCCAAGGCACGCCCGGCGATAGCGCCAGAAAGCCAAGGAGAGCGCGGTCTTTCTGGCCTTTCAACTCGATGACGTCGCCACTGCCGTGGCGCACGGCAAAGCCGCCAAGCAAGGCGATCTGCAGCTTGGTCGGCAACGGATTATCGCGCGGCGATGTATCCAACGATCGTCCCACATCAAAGGCGTCGATCGATTTAACGATGGTTTCACGGTCGAGACCACCGGCGATTCACGACGCCCCTTCAACATGGTGCTTTCACGCCATGACAAACAGGCGTGACGAACGAACATGTTGATCTGATGCGTCGCCCATGTCCTTGGCGTGGGCGATGGAGGGAGCGTATCAGTGCAATCAATAGCGTTGTCGTTGGCCTTGGGCTCGGCGGTCTGTTACGTCGTCGCGACCTACGGCATGAAACTCTTTTCAAACAACGCGTCGTTTACCGCGTTTTTCATCATCGCGTTCACCTTGGCCGGTGCCGCGACCATGGAAATCTTCGCGCTCAAGATCGAGCGCGTCGGCTTCATGTACATCGCCATCCTGGGCATCGAGGTCGTGCTCATCGCACTGGTGTCGATGTTCATTCTGGGCGAGTCCTTTTCGTCCAAGGAGCTCGCCGGCTTGGCCGCCATCATCATTGGCTTGGCGTTGTTAAGTGTGTGATGGCGCTTGACGGCGCTGATCCCGGGGCGCCGCGCTGACGGGCGCCCCGGGAATCTCTCGCCTTCAGCCAAGGCGGACTGGCGATCTGCTCGGCATCACCGGTCCGCGTGAGCGGGGAGCTATTCAGGTATCGTCGGTTGCTGTGGGGCGCAGGTGGCGCACCAGGCGCCACAGCGCCGGCACGATGGCGGCGGCAAGCGCGATCTTGATAAGATCGGTCACGATGAAGGGTCCGACACCGTAGGCGAAGGCCTTGTCGAAGCCGAAGAGGTAAGCGAGCCAGAGCGCGCCCAGCGCCAGCAGCACGAGCTCGGCCACGAGCATCACGCCGAACAGGCGAAAAGGACGACGGTCCCACCCCTTGTCGGCCGCCCAACCGACCATGTAGGCGGCCAACACGAAACCGATCAGATACCCGCCGGTCGGTCCGACCATGTAGGCAAGGCCGATGCCACGCTCGGGCGTCCCCTGAAACACCGGCAGACCGAGCGCGCCCTCCACGAGATAGAGCACCAACGTGGCGACGGCGAGCCGCCGCCCGAACGCCGCGGCGATGGTGAACAGCGCCAGCGTCTGCAGCGACGCATCGACCGGCCACAGCGGCACCTTGACCTTGGCCGAGAGCGCCAGCACGGCCGTGCCGAGCAGGGCAAGCAGCGCATACCAGGCAAGCCGCCGGGCGCGTTCATGGGGAACAAGCGTATCGATCAGGGAGCGGGCCCCGGTGGAAACTGTCATGGCACATCCTAAGGTTGAACGCGGCGGCGGCCGCTCAGATAGACCAGGCGCCGTCGGCAACGCAAGGACCGATTAGGGGCCGGGGCGCACCAAAGGCCGGCCGGCCCACCTGGCACCACCTTTCGGATTCTGCTATCCCATCGCTCACGCGCCCGTAGCTCAGCTGGATAGAGCACAGGATTCCTAACTCGGTCACGGAACACCTACCGGGCTGTATCCAGGCTAATCAGGGTTCGCGACCCCCTAGATCCACGACAACATCGACCTCGTACCGCCTGTTCCCACCTACCGGGAACTACGCGCTTTCGGTGCTTGCAACGGTGTTTCAAGGAGGTCGCCCACATGCCTGTCATCAACCTCACCGAGGCCAGGATAAGGAGCCTGCCGCTCGGCAGCGGCATTTACCGCGACGAGCAGGCCAAGGGCCTCATGGTCATCTGCCACCGGACGACGAAGACCTACGCGGTCCAGGGCGACGTCCGCCGGAACGGGCGACACGTCCGGACCGTCCGCGTAAAGATCGACCGCGTCGACAGGATCGGGCTGCGCGAGGCGCGCAGGCGCGCCCGGGAGATCATGTCGACGATCCAGTCCGGCGTGGACCCGACCGCGAGGCCGGCCGAGACCGGCATGACCCTGGCCGAGGCGTACGATGCCCACCTTGCGGAGCGCGAGCTGCGGCCGGTGACCGTCAGGGACTACCGCTACCACATAGAGAAGTACCTCAGGACTCTTCGGCGCCGCGCGGTGGCCGACATCAGCCGGGCAGACGTCCGAGAGGTCTACGAGCGCATCAGGACCAACAGCGGCCAGACCACCGCGTCCGGCGTGATGCGCTCTCTCAGGGCAGTCATAAACACAGCGCGAAGGATCGACGAGACGATAGGCCCGAACCCCGTCGAGGCGGTGCGCTTCCCTGCGCCGAAGCCGAGGACGGTCGCGCCGCTCGACCTCGAGAGGTGGTGGGACAGGACGGGGCGGCTGGGCCCGGCGCGCCGCGACCTGCACAGGGCGATGATGCTGACCGGCGCCCGAAAGACGTCGGTCCTGACGCTCGAGCGCGGCGACGTGGATGCGGAGAACGGCGTCGTCAACTTCCGCCACATGAAGACCCACGGCGAGATGCTGTTCCCCGCCGGACCGTTCCTCGTCGAGATGCTAAGGATCCGGATGGAGGACGACGAGCCGCTGCGAAGCGAGTGGCTGTGGCCGTCGGCGACGAGCAGCTCGGGCCACGTCGTGAACGCCAGGGAGCAGGGCCTGCCGAGCCCACACGAGTACCGGCACCACGCGCGCACCCTCCTGATCGCGGCAGGCGTGCCATACGCGGAGTCAGCATTGCTGCTGGGACACAAGCTGCCGGGCGCGACGGGCAGCTACGTCCATCCCGAGCACCTCGTCGAGCACCTGCGGCCCTGGGCGGAGCGGTTCGAGGCGCTGGTTCTGGCTCGTTGCGGTGTTGGGTCTTCGTCCCAGCGAAGGACCGCGGCCGGCTAGTGAACCGCACGTCGGTTGTTGAACGCATTCCAGACAACCCGGTCGCCGCTTCGCTTGTCTGAGATTAGCCATAACCAGAAAATGCCACTGCCAGCGATCACATCCGCTTTGGGCCCGATCTGGACTATGGCTGTGCTTCACCGAACCAACGAGTTGGGCGCGCGGCGGTCGTTGATTAGAAAGCTGCCGGATCGCGGCTTTGGGCCTACTCCGGCTAGCATTGCTGATCGCCGAAGGTCTACTGTATCAGGAACCAAAAAACGGATACGTCACGAAATCAATTGATGACTTCTCCAAAGCGAAAAAACTCGGACTCAGCCTCGATGATGTTCTCTGCTCGCGCTCTGCAGGAACTCATAAGATCGTTTGGAAACAGCGTTGATCCCTCCTCAAACGCCGCCCTCTTTGAGGGACAGTTCATCGCTCGCCCAGTACTTGCAGCTTTCGCAATGGAACTGGCCCTCAAAGCTTGGTGGGCCAAGGAGAACAAGGATAGTGATATACCGAAAACGCACGATCTTCTGAAATTGTTCGACGGACTGAACGAAGAAACGCGGACCCGTCTTGAGAGTGCACATCCGGAGATCCCGCACCCTTGCCGAGGCCTTTCGCCCATTCGTCCAGGTTTGCGATCGATACTGGATTCCAACAGTGACGCGTTCGTCGAATGGCGATACGTGCACGAGCTTTCCAGTGCCAGGTTTCCAGACGGCGAGTTCAACGAAGCGTTGTCGTCGGTGATTAAAGAGTTTGATCGGACGCCTAGATAATCGCTGTTGATTCGAATGTCTGGTTAGGGTCAAGAGCAGACATCCGGATGACACGCCTGAACGTCCGCTCTCGGGTGAACTAACGACGCGATCCGTACCCGGATGAGCGGTGGCCCAGCGGCCATTGGGCCGTGCCCCGGACTGCGGCGTACTCGTTGGTATCCCCCGGCGCACAGCACCTGATATTATTCAGATAGGTGCAGATATGCGCCCACAGGTTCCAGCGGCAAAGCCGTGGGCACCTTCAGACAGTGATGACAGTGAAATTGAGACCCACTGTCCGCCGTGTTGATCGCGGCGGCTGCCTGAGGACGTGCGCATGCTCGATACCGCTGTGAGGCCGACCTTCACGTCGCCGTGGCTCAATACAGAAGAGGCTGCGGCCTACCTTGGAAACTCGCCCAAGTCCCTCGCCATCTGGCGCTGCAAGGGCCAGGGGCCCCGGTACCACGTCCTCAACAAGCGACTGGTCCGGTACCACGTTGACGACGTCGACGCGTTCGTGCGCGGGGAGAACGGCCGATGACCTCGCGATCCCGGCCGGAGGGCCACGTCAACGACTGGCCGATCGAGGACTACGACGCGTTCGTCGGCATGATCGAGCTGGCCGAGGGGCGCGGCGAGGATCACATAGTCGACCGCGTTGCGCTGGCGGCGCGCGAGCTCGGGCTGCGGCCCGACCACTGGCTGGTGCGCGAGGCCCTGGTGGGCGTCTACGGAAAGTTCCCGGTCTATGGCGGGACCTTCTACGCGGAAGACGCCGAGGCGTTCTTCCGAAACGCGACGCCGAGCGACCTCGCCGACCGGGAGACGGTCGGGTGGGCCAAGGAGCTGGCGGGCGCCGTTGAGCACTGACGCTGGCATCAATCACCGGCCCGGCACTGCAAAGTACAAAAGACTCGACTTTCAAGGCTGATTGGTTTAGTTATATGCATCACTATATGCGAAGAGTGAGTGCCCCTCTTATGTGAGTCGGCCCGCCGCGGGTGATGCGGCGGGCCGTGGGACGCCCATTGAAGGAATGATCTGCGCGAAAGCAAGAAGGAGCAATCGCACATGAACAAGAATGACGCGACAGGGGGCGACAGTGGCCCCTCGTTCGACGACTTCGAGCGGGAGTGGCTGACTAACGCGGAGGCCGCGCGAGTTCTCGGCCTCACCCCCGACACCCTGAGGGACTACAGGCCGAAGGGCCGCAGCCCGCGCTTCTACAAGCGGGGCCAGTACGTCTTCTACCGGCGCTCGGACGTCGAGGCGTTCCTTGCAGAGAGGGAGAAGTCCGATGGCTGACCCTCAGATGCACCCGCTGACTTACGACGGCGCCGACATGCTCGAGTTCCTCTCTTGCATCGATCCTGGAGCAATCGGCTATGAGCGATTGGTCCGGTCGCTATGCCAAGCGTCTGCCGGTGTCGACGGTGCCAAGGCGATGACACTGGCCTTCGTCGCACACTGCCTGCACCAAGCGGGACGAGAACCCTTCGAGCTCGACGAGTGTGTGGCTACTTGGTGGGAGGAAGCGACGCCTGCCGACGACCTCCAGCAGATCGCGCGAGAGGAGGCCGAACGCTACAGAGACTTGGCATTTGACTTTCGACTCTCCGACAATCATCCAGACCGCATAGAACTGGCGGCAAGGCAATGGGAGGGATTGGCCGACGAACTGACGGCGTGGGCTGACAGGCCAAGGCGGGACGCCCTGGAGCGATGCAGGGTTGAAGCCGCTGAAGAGCCTTGGCCCGTAAAGATCGTCTTTGAGCAAAAGCACGGCGCTAAGAATGCACGTCTGTTCCTCGCCCGTCGACCAGCGCCGATCATCTCATCTAGCGGCACGCTCTTCTCCTTTGACAGCGGTGCTTGGGCCGAGATGTCGGACGACATGCTCGCAGCGGAAGTGCGCGAGACCGACCCAACGGACTTCCTCGACGTCGACCACGTCGCCAAGATCGTGAAGGGCGTACACCAGATAGCAGTCGTGAGCGCGAGCCCCTTCGAATGGCTGGAGCCTGACGGATCGGAACCCGACCCAGAGGATCTTGTCCTGTTCCGTAATGGCCTGCTGAACGTGATGACCGGCAAGCTGATCCCGCACGATGGTCGATACTTCGCGACCGGACTGCCGGACCACGACTACGAGCCGTTCGCCGAGTGTCCGACCTGGATGCGGTGGCTGGACGAGACGCTCGATCCGTCGTTCCACCCTGCGCTTCAGGAGTGGTTTGGCTACTGTCTAACTCCCGACATTTGCGCGCACCACTTCATGAACTTCATGGGCGTAACTCGTTCGGGCAAGTCGACAGCGCACAATGTGCTGCGCGACCTTATCGGGAGACAACACGCCACGTCCGCAATGATGCCAGACCTCGGCTCGGACTTTGGCATGCAGAGTTTTCTGGACAAGCGCTTGGTGATCGTGCCTGACGCGCACGACACGCCAACTAGAAATCGAGCAGCCGCGCTGGAGCGAATAAAGAGCATCACTGGCGGTGACGAGGTCTCGGTAAACCGGAAGAACCTGTCGATCGTAAACGCCACGCTCAGAGTACGTATTGTGATCACGAGCAATCGTCAGCCAAAGTTCATTGATGAGAGCGGTGCTCTTGCAGCACGTATGCTCATCATCCGATTTGAAAGGACCTTCAGGGGGCATGAAGACAGGCACATGGGCGAGAAGCTAAGGGCCGAGTTGAGTGGCATCGCCAATTGGGCCATTGGTGGACTCTTGCGTCTGCGGTCGAACGGTTTTCAGTTTACCGTGGGAGAGCTCGGCCGCGCTGAAGTCGACGACGCCGCGCGATCGCAATCGCCCGCACTCAGGTTTGCTGAGGCAAGACTGACTGTCACCGGTAATGATGCTGACTTTGTGCCGATGTCCGTCGTATACCCGGCTTATAGGGACTGGGCATACAAAGAGGGACTTAGCAGGGCCGAGATCAGGAACCAGACCGACCTTGCGCATGACATCAGGGCAGGTGTGCGGGGCGTCAAATCCACGCAGAGGCGACGCGAAGCCAAACGGGTCTATGGACTTTCCGGCGTATCAGCTGTCGTCCCAAACCTAGAGGACTGATCGACTGGGCTCAGGTGCGTGAACGACTCTGTTAAACAGATCTTCGACGGAGCCGGAAAATGGATCCATCGAAGTCCGCTTAGCTTCCGCCCAGGAAAGCCACTGCTCTAAGGACTTTCCGGCAATCTCGGCTTGATCATCTTCCACCAAACGAACTCTAATCTGATCCAGAAAGCGATCGACCCGCTCACACTGATCCCAGACTTCCGCCAAATCTCGAAATCTTGTCCATCTCTCAGCATCCTGTTTCGCCAGTCTCTGACGTTCGTAGCGTTGCTCAGCCTCTTGTTGCCATCTGCGCCGTTGTTCCTCTCTCTTGCGGCGCAAATCAACGAGGACAGGCCCGGCCGCAATTAACTCACCCACTATCGCAGAGAGAAGTGCGCCGACCTTTCTGTTCGTGGTCTCAATCCACCTGCGCTTGCTGCCCTCGCCAAGGTAGGTCGTAATCTCGACGCGGAGAAAGCCAGTGGGATACAGTCCGGTCTGGTGATGGTTCGGAAAGGCAGTCCAACTCGCGGCATCACCCTGCGGCGGTTTTAGGGGACGGGTCATCTTTTCGACGATCACGCACTTCACTTCCTCGCCCGATACCCTCAACTTCAGCTTTCCTGCGATAGACGCATCCATCACCTCGCCGCCTGCTTTCTCGATGGCTTTGAGAAGAGCACTCGTAACTCTAAAACGATATTTGTCGCGCTCCGTGAGATCGCCAAGAGGCTTGGGGCTCCACGACCATCGGTCGCGCGCACGCTGTTTCTGTTCCTTCTGCTGCCGTCTGTGATCTGCGATCCACGCCTGAACCATTGGATGAAGGCTACGAAGTGTGTCGGGTACAGCTACAGTGCTCGCCTCGGTCGACGCCTTTTCGACCACCTCCTCGATGGGTGCGGACCTTTGTGGTCGAGGCGGAGTCGGCGAAATCTCGATGCTCGCCGGTACATCTGACCCGCGCTCTGGAAGCTGAGTTTCGACAGTCGGCTTACCAGCCTCCTTTTTGGCCCAGAAGCCTCGCGGAGGATACGGTACATCAAGCCGTCTACAGATCTTCGCTAGACCATTTCCTGACAGCCCATACTCGGATGCCAATCGGCTCATGGGCGTCGACCAGACTAGCCTATGCAACTCTTCTCTACTTAAACGCCTTCCTTCTCCCATAAGAATTGTCCCTCAGCTTTAGTCCTCGTTGCTCACCATAAACCCGGCGGAGCTGTATCGAGCGATTGAGTGACGCGTCACTTTGCTATCGTGTGACGTCTAACGCATTGTAGTCGAATTGCTTCTTGATCCAGCACTCAGCCAAATTGCCGTCACATGACAACGATCAACGCCACAACGCACAATCGTCTCCTTACGAAGACTTCCATTACCCTTGCTGAAGTACAAAGAGCTTTCTGTTGTCACATGACTCAGAAGAATCGTCAAAGAGACATACGGAACAATAGCTTGGACGTCACGTGACGGTGTCACTTTAGGCGTGGCGTTGTCCCCTTGGCCCTGCTGGAAAACTATCAAACCGATCAACGTTGGCATGCGCTACCGTGCAAACGCATCATCTTGGCTTCCGAGTTGTTCGAGACGGCGCTGCCCGAGATTTCCAGAAACGCGCGCGAAACGGAGCGTCTAACTGTCGATCGGATGTCGCCGCCTGCGGAACGCGAGCCGCGCCATGGGCTTGGGCCGCGCGGGCCGCGCCGAGCACCGGGCTGGGCACAGTGCGAGGGAGAGTTCGATGCTTCCGGCTAGCGTAAGGGACGAGTTCATCGGCCTCCTGATGGAGACGGGCAACGTGTCGGAGGCGGCGCGAACGCTCGGCATCAACAGGATGACCGCCTACGGGTGGCGCGATGACCCCGAGCTGGCGAGGCGGTGGGACGTCGCCCTCGACGTCGCGCGGCAGGGTCTGCGCGAGCGCGTCGTGGAGACCGCCTGCGCTCTGGGCGTGGGCGGCTGGGTGCCGGCGCGCGACCCGATCACCGACGAGGTCGTCCTGGACGACGACTTCGAGCCGGTGATGCGCTTCGAGACCCGCCACGTCGACCCGCGCGTGCTCATGAAGCTGATGGACAAGACGATGCGCACCGAGGACGGCGCGCCCGTCACGGCCGTCCAGGTCAACAACCACGTCCAAGGCGCGCTGCCGCCAGCGCCTCGGCTCGTGATGCCCGCCGCGGACGCCGTGGACGCGGAGTTCGAGGAGGCCACCGATGACGATGCGTGACCTGGAGAACGTTCGGCCGCCCGACCCGCGCGGTACCTTCCACGTGGTCTACGTCGCGCCCGGCGGGGTGGCCGTGCTGCCGTTCGCCGACCGCTATCTCGCGGTGAGGGTCGTCCTCGGCCACGTGTACGACCCCCACGACGGCCTGGCCGCCGAGGTCGACGAGGGCCGCGAGCCCGTCCCTTGGGAGAGCGCGGCCGTGCGCGACGAGGCGCTGGCCGCGCTGCTCGACCGCGCCGAGAGGGCGGAGGACGCCGAGTGCTCTGACCTCTTGCGCCTGGCGGAGCACGTCCGCAGAACTCCGTACTACGAGGACGCCTGACCGCTGCAGTCCCGTCGGTCCAGCGCCCGGCTCCGATCGGCCATCGTCAGCCCCTGGGCCGCACGCCGGGAACCGAGAACTCAAGGGACGTCATTTCACAGACGAGTTCGTCCACGAACTGAATAGGCGAGAGTTCAATGAACTCGGTCAGGAGCCAGTTGTCCTTTCCCTCCAGGTAGAGCTTGAGGCCCTTTGGATCGTACCTGGACAGCTCGCTCAGCCGGTGCATCGCCGCGATTATCAGTGTCAGGTTGTACCTCTTTATGGACTTGGCTCCCGAGATGGACCTCTTTATGTACCAAAGGTCTGGAGAGGCGGAGATGTACGTGAAGTCACGCCGGCACTTTCTGTGGAACGTCTTCAGTCGGGCGAGCGCTCGCCTCTTCTCATCGTCGTCTGCCCCGTGCCCGTGCCACCGTACCCGCCTCTTCGTGCGAACCACGCAGCGATCGTCGTAGCCGCCGTCCCGCTCCAGCCCGTCCGGCAGCGTCCTCATCGCCCGGCCGTCGGCAAAGCGACCGTCAACATCCGCGCTCAGCCAGACGTAGTTCGCGTCCGGGTGCTTGCGGTACACGACGTTGCGGACCGGGATGAAGAGCTCGCTATGCGAGGTGAACGTGTGCCGGAAGGCCCTGTGAATGAACGGCAGGTTGGAGAGCACATCTTTTAGGTTACAGACGTTCTCCGTCTCAGCCTCCTTCAGGTATCTTGACAGCGCAGCGATCACGCCGCCGCCTTGGAAGTTTATCTGCTCGTTCACCAGCGCTCGCTTGGAAGACTCGAAATCCCCGCTGACGCCGTGCCGATCGGAGAACTTCTGTCCCTTCACAATCAGGAGGGCCTTCACCGCGTTAAGGAAGCAGTAGTAGCTCGTCAATGGCGACGACTCTGCGGGGAGGTGGCCGCTCGCCTGATAGTAGGCTCGTGCCTGCTCCCAGTAGGGAACGGCCTCCTTGCAGTGGCGCTTCAGCCAAAGGAGCGCGAACTCGAACGCGTCGCGCGCAAGCACGCGTTCACTGCTCAAGCTGGGCGTCGAAATCGATTTCCTGAAGTAGCAGGCACGATTCTTGATTCTTAGCTCTGGCGCTGCCATCTCCGCGCTTCCAGGTTTAGGGGAGCGGCCCCACTTCAACCGCACCCATCGATGAATCTACAGTCCGCGAGTTCAGCCGTCCAACGGTCGTGACGCGCTCGAGAAGGTGTCGCAAGATGGACGAGATCAGCGCCGTCGACCGGCCGGCGCAGGAGGGCGCTACCGTGACGGTCATGTAGAGGGACGACGGCGCCCGCGTCGGCGACCTGCTCCAAGCGCTGCACGACGTCGTGCCCAACGCCGAGAAGTCGGGGGTCGCGGCGCTCGTCGCGAAGCTGGACGGCGACGACGACTCGCAGGCGATGGCCCGAGAGATGCTGGAGCGGGCGACCGCGCAGCTCGACCGCATGGTCGATCCGCGACGAGATGTCGCGAGGCGTCCACACCCCCTGGTCGAGCCTAGAAGCGAAGGAAGACGCGCTCGCCGTATTGGCAGGCGAAGAAAGAGAGTTCGCCGCGTCGCTGCCCTATGTCCGCGAGGCAGAGCAAGCCGGAGCCTGACGCGGCGTCCATCCATCGATGCAGAACGCGGCTGCCACTAGCCCACCGAACAATCGTTGGCGTACAGCCGGATCGGGCTCGCGCCAAGATCGGCGTCGGATCAAACGCACACGTGCGCGAGAGCGCGCGCGAGGAGAACCGGATGCAAGAGACTGTCGAGAGCCTGACGAGTACGCGCGACGAGGCCGTCCGCGAGCTCGGAAACGTCGAGGGACTGATCGCCCAGGCTCGGCTCGAAGCAGACGACCGGAAGCTCGGGCGCCTTCGCGGCCGGCGGGAACGAGCGCTCCGGGACATTGACGAAGCGAGCAGCGCGATCGCGCTGGCCAACGAGGTCGAGGCCGCCGAGCGTGCCGCCGCCCAGGCCGAGGCAGCTGCGGCGCGCGACCGACGGGTCCGCGAGATCGCGGCAGAGAGGCTGCACGCCGCCGCCGGTGTAGACGAGGCGCTGATTGCCCTGGAGGCGGCGGTGTCCAGGTACCAGGCGCTCGGACGCGAGCTCGGGTCACTGACGGGGTCCTGGTCGGCGATCGCCCGCAAGGAGAGCCAGAACTTGCGCTGGGGGATCTGGGCCTCGGCCGAACGGACCGCCGGGCTGCTCTGCGTGCCCTACGCCAACGGACACCGGCGCCGGACGCTCGCGCAGATGGAGGGAGCCAAGATGTCAGCGGCGCGTGCGGAGGGGGAAGAGCAATGACGAAGTCGCTGGACGCGCTGAAGGGACCTTATGGAACCTTCGCGGTCGTCACGCCAAACGACTCATCCGACTTCGCAGCGGGCGTTACCCACGCGCTCTACGTCGGCGGCGCGGGCGACGTGGTCGTCCACGGGACCGACGGGGAGCCGGCGATGTTCGTCGGCGTCCCGGCGGGCACGCTCCTGCCGGTCAGTGTTGCCAGGGTGCTCGCCACGGGCACGAGCGCGACCTCCATCCTGGCACTGAGGATCTGACCGATTGCCGCTCGCCAAGCGCGTGGCGAGGCACGTCCCGAGGGAGACCAGAATCGGACCCTAATCGGAGGCTTGAGTTGGAGCCGGAACAACGCCGCAAGGAGGCTAACGTGGAGAAGGACAAGGCAGCACTACGCACGGTCGAGAAGGCAATCGCCTCCTCGGGCGACGACTTCCGCAAGCTACGCGAGTCCGCAGAGCAGCTGTACGACGGGGCCGTGCGGGTGATCGCCGAGCGCGAGGGGTGCGACATGCGCCGGGCCCACTACCTGGCAAGCAAGGACCCTGTTGCGAAGCAGGCCTACGCCAAGGTCGTCGAGTTGCAGGAGCGAGAGCAGACGGCACGTGCCGGCGCGTCACGGCTGGCGGCGTACATCAGCTGACGTGGATCAAGAACCGAAACGGGCGTGAGGCGGGTTCTCGACCCGCGGGGTACCTCCTGACCCGCCGACAAGCGCACCGCCGGGGGGCGGGATGACAAAAGCGTCCTGCTCCCCCTTCCCTCTACTCGCCCTCGGCCGCCGCTCGCAGCTGCGGGCCCTGTCGACCCTCGACATGGTCGATCACTGCCCCGACCATCGACTGAACGCTGTCGTGCCGGAACGCTTTGTAGCGGTCCGAAGAGCCCGGCCGGACGCTCGGGGTGAGGGCGTACTTCCCGGCGCGCGAGACGGACACGCTGGGTACGTCACTAAGCGATAGGAGCCAGGACATCCTGATCGACGCTTCAGCGGGATCGAAGAGCACGGCGATGAGAACTGACGTCGAGCCGTCGCTGTAGGTCGTCTTCTGGACGTCGAACTGGACCGTGCCGCGACGGCTTGGCGCCTTTGTCCAGGACTTGACCTGGACCGGGAGCATTGTCCCCGTCTGCTTGTCGAACACGACGAGGTCGATCCCGTGGTCGTCGGCGAGCGGGGTGAACGCCGACAGGCGACCGCTCGAACCGAGCATGAGCGCCGTGGCCACGGCGTACTCGGTGATCGACCCCTTCTGCGTTGTGGTCAGGCCATCCGAAGCGCTGTTCATCGATTAATCCCATTTTGGGATAATCCCGAAATAGGATTAGTCGTTTCTGCGCTTCAGTTCAAGAGGAAGCGCGTGACGGGCTCGATCCACACAGACTTGTATCGTGGACTCATCCGGAAGCTTGTGGAGGCCCGCAACGCAGCCGGACTCACACAGCAGACGCTCGCCGACCGCCTCGGCAAGCCCCAGTCCTATGTGGCGAAGGTGGAGGGTTATGAACGTCGCGTAGACGTCGTGGAGTTCCTGGAGCTGGCTCGCGAGATCGGGGTCGATCCGCTTCCGATGCTCGACGAGGCTTTGAAGAAGCTTTGAGCAGTCTTGCGATGACGGGATCGGAAGGGTCAGCCAGAGTGCCGACTACGTGATCCTGTCACGGCGAGCTTCGGCATCGCTCATAACGTTTTCGCCGGCCTTCCTTAGGCGCGAGCGGTAGAAGGCCACCGACTGCATAGACGTGCGGGCCTCAGGGAACCTCTCCCTCACCGCCTCCAGCACCTCCGCGTTCGTCAGGCCCTCCCTGATGTACTCCTCCGCCACGTCGCCTATCGATCGCCATCTATCGCCAGAGAGCAGCTGCGTAACCGCGTCGCGGACCAAGTCGCTCAGTTTGCGCTGGCTCTCCTCTGCCTCGGCGGTCAGGGCGTCGTAGACGTCCTCCGGCAGGGTGACCGTTATCCTCCTGGCGGCCATTCAAGTCTTCCTCTTAGAAAAATGCATCACCCTATGCGAATCTTCTTGACCGCAATGCGCCAGTTGATTAATAATCTGCATCAGATGATGCAATTGTATCATCTTCCTCATATCTAGTATCAGTGTGTGAGGAACATGTAAATAACTATCAAGGAGACCTACCATGATCAACGAACTAGAAGTCACCGCGCAGCTCACGATACCAACCAAGCGCCTGACCGACGTCGTATCGGGGCACCTAGAGGCTGGCGAGGTGCCGGTAACGGACGCGTGGCTGAACGGAGCAGCGCTATTGGAGATGCTCGACGGTGCCGCCGACAGCTTGCCGATGGACCTGCTGCTGGAGAAGGTGGCGGCGGTATGCGCGGCCCAGTCCAAGGACGAGGAGACGCGGACCTTCGAGAGCGGACCGCTAGCGGAGCAATTCAGGAGCTACTTACGGTTCCACGGGGCGGACTTAGCCACCGAGCAGTCGTAGAGGCTCTTGGATAGTAGTTCGGCCCTGCGTCCAGTGCGGGGCCGTTCTACTATCGCTCCGTTAGAGATGTTCCCGAGTGTCAGGATTTCATCAACCTGGATCAATGGACGCCGAGTTTTCGTTCTGCAGTGGCTGCCTTGAGACCTGCTTGTTTCGCTGTCACGCCAAGTCCGTGGTCGTCTTTACATTCGCAAACGCCAATGCTATCCACATGTTCATATAATGTTCTCATGTTTGCCATGGATCGATCTCGATATAGTGTGGGAGATGGTGATGAACCCCAATATCTATTATGGTCGATTCACTGACGCCAAAAGAGCGCAGCGAGCGTATGGCTCGCGTTCGCGGCGCCGACACGAAGCCCGAGATGCGTGTGCGTCGGATCGTGCACGGCATGGGCTATCGCTACCGCCTTCACAGGCGCGATCTCCCAGGAACGCCCGACTTGGTGTTTGCTCCGCGGCGGAAGGTCATTTTCGTTCATGGATGTTTTTGGCACCGGCATCCGGACCCCGCCTGCCCTCTCGCCCGATTACCCAAATCGCGCTTGGAATTCTGGATACCGAAACTGGACGGAAATCGGGAACGAGACGTGAAGAACCAGAAACGGCTGGCGGAACTCGGATGGGATGTGCTGGAGGTCTGGGAGTGTCAGCTTCGCGACGTGGATCGGCTGCGCAAGAGTATTAGGGAGTTTCTTGGGTAATGCGTTCGGTAGAGCTTTTTGTCGGAGCCGGTGGCCTCGGTATCGGGGTTAGCCAGGCTGGGTTTGAGCCAGCGGCGGTGCTCGACTGGGACAAATGGGCCTGCGATACGATACGCCAAAACAAGGAACGCGACCTCGATCACGTCAGGGACTGGCCGCTCCACGAAGTGGATGTTCGAGAGTTCGCGTTCGAGCAGATCACCGGACCGGTCGACCTCGTCACCGGCGGACCGCCATGCCAGCCGTTCTCCTTGGGCGGCCTCCATAGAGCGTACCTAGACGAGCGGGACATGTTCCCGCAGGCGATAAGGGCCGTCCGGACGCTGAGACCTCGCGCCTTCGTTTTCGAGAACGTCAAGGGCCTGACCCGAACAACGTTCGCCAATTACCTCGAATACATACGCCTTCAACTACGTCACCCGGACCTAGTGGCCAAGAAGGGAGAGGCATGGTCGAAGCACCTGTCTCGGCTGGAAGATTACGAGACGCATGGGAGGTACTCGGGCCTGGAGTACAGGGTCACGTTGCGGGTCCTGAACGCCGCCAACTACGGAGTGCCCCAACGTCGTGAGCGGGTTTTCATCGTTGGCTTCAGGGCGGACACAAACATCGAGTGGCACTTCCCTCACTCGACGCACAGTCAGGACGCGTTGCTCTGGAGCCAGTGGAGATCGGGTGAGTACTGGGACCTCCATGAGGTAGCCAAGAAGGAGCAGCCGGAAGGAGGTCGCGGCAAGGCACGAGCCCTTAGGCTGAAGGAGCCTCCCCGAGCCGAGCCTTGGCAGACAGTGCGCGACGCGATCCACGACCTGCCGGACCCTGAGTTGTCTCCTCAGAAGTCGCATGGGTTTCACGATCATGCATTTCAATCCGGCGCGAGGTCCTATCCCGGCCACACGGGCAGTCCTCTTGACGAGCCGGCCAAGACCCTCAAGGCGGGCGTTCACGGCGTTCCGGGCGGCGAGAACATGCTGCGACGACCGGACGGCTCGATACGTTACTTCACCGTTCGCGAGTCCGCGCGCTTACAAACGTTCCCCGACAAGATGGTGTTCCACGGGTCCTGGACGGAGACGATGCGTCAACTAGGCAACGCCGTACCGGTCGAGCTGGCTCGCGTCATCGCCGAGAGCGTCCGGAGGCGACTCACACAAAACTCATGATACGTTCGTACATCCGACGGACAACAGGATCGTCTGGCTCTGAGTCGAGCTCTGATACCCGACGAGCGATGAGTTGCGCGGCCTCCTCTCCTCGTTCCTCCGATCCTACTGGACGACCGCCTCTTCCCGGATGAAGCGAGTCCCATAGCGCAGGCTTGCCGCTCATTCGGTTCTTGCCAACAACCTTGCTTCCGAAGCTCATGCCGTTCCACGGTGGACGGAAGACCCTGATCATCACCGACTCCGCAAGCGCGATGTAGGCATCGTTGAGTACGAGGAACCGGCACCGAAAGTCGGACAAGCTGAGGTTCTCAACTTCCTCTATCGATGAGGCGTGATTGCGAATGCGGTTGTAGAGCTTTTTTGCACCGCTGGTCTGGGGATTGAACCCCTGCTTCGCGCTCTCGCCCGCCGCCTTACCAATGTAGACCGGATACTTGAAGCGACTACTGTCGAGATCTACGAGGGAAGCATAAGCAGGATTGTCTCCACAGTAGTAGAGAGCGTAGACGCCGGCGCCAGCAAAGCTCTCCCGAGGTGGCATGGGGTGCAGCGGTTGTTCTAGTAGCTCGACAGCAAGCGTCACCCCTACATTGTCCACGGCTAGTGGGTCGAACGGCTCGTACTGATGGTCATCAGTCGTCATGGACCTAGTTTTTAAACTTGATTATGCCTTGAGTCCAAAACAGCCGGCTCTTCGACTTCAGAACCACTACTGAGTTCGTCTTTCGGGAGTGCTAGGATCGTTCACGGAGAGAAATTTGCAAGAGGAGGGTTGAGTGGCCACGCGACAAGACTTTACGAGCTGGGTTCACGATGCTTTGGCCGAGTACGGCGGCGAGGCAAGTATCGTTGACGTGGCGAAGCACATCTGGGCCCATCACGAGACCGACCTGCGCGCTTCTCGCGACCTCTTTTACACTTGGCAGTACGACATGCGATGGGCGGCGAAACGACTTCGCGACGAGGGCAGGATGGCCGCAGCCGACGCTACGCCGAAGGGAATCTGGGCGCTAAAGCGATGAATCGGTGGCGCGCCCGGCAGGACTCGAACCTGCGACCCCGAGATTAGGAATCTCGTGCTCTATCCAGCTGAGCTACGGGCGCACACTGACATTGATACATCGACCACGCGAACAAGCACAACGCCGCTTGACGAGGCTAGCGTCGAAATGTGGGGGACGCCCACTGGTCATATTCTTGTTCGTCGTCATCGACTGACGGATTCTCAAGCGACAAGAGGGTCATCCGAAACCCATTTCGCTGAGCTAGCGTCTGTTCGCAGATGAGCTGATGTTCTCGATCATCCAACCACACGTCACTCGCCACAACATCCCATTCCGATAGCTCTCCGATTTGCAAGGAGCTCAGCGCCGACAGCGAAACCACCGGCAACCTGTCGCCACTCCACACGTTCAGCCTTGGGAAACTCGGATGTCTCTTAACGTATCGTATGACTCCGCGATTGGAAAAAACGACGGCTATCGGTTCATCCGCCATCGCAACGCACCTTCTGGCGGTCGCCTCGCGGCTCACACAAAACTCATCCGCCAACGATAAGATGTGCCCAAGGTCGAGCCCGCCAATGCGGTCGAGCCGGCTTCGAAACAGTTGCGCGGGCATCAGCAGTTCAGCGGCGAAAGTGTTCGCCTCGACTTCCATTCGGAGGGCTCGGTTTCCGGCGCTGAACTGCTCAACGCTCATGTCCGATGAGCTGCAGCGAAAACCCTCCGCCGATACCGGCTTGTGAAATGGGTTAACGTAGTGGCCCAGTTCGTGCCCGATTGTGTACCTCTTCCGCTGCTCTGATCCGTCGCTGTTGACGAGGATTGCGCCGTCAGACTTGTCGTCCGTAGTGATGAGACAGCCCTCAAGCCCCGTCAGCTGTTCCTCCCGTATCTCATAAATGTCGAGGGCCTCGGCGATTTCCCTGACAGGCACCGGCGGCGCCAAGTCTCGCAGTTGCTTGAGCACGGCGAGCGCGAGTTTTCTCGGGTTGCCGCCGACATCGTCGACCTCCATCCGGTCAATCTGAAGCATCACGTTCTCGCTGACGCTTCAGCATTACCTGGATCATGTCATCGAGCATTGCTCGATCGTTATCCGACAGTTTGCCTACCTGCCGGAACATTCGCATCACCTCGGCATCGCCGCCAGCAGCGCTCGGGTTTTCGCCAGCAAGGTCCGCTACTGTGACTTTGAAGTGGTCAGCGAGGCTCGAGAGAATCTCAATCGAAGGATTCTGACTCCGGCCTTTTTCCATCTCCCAAACATGCGTCTTGGACACACCGATGGCGTCCGCCAGCTCCTGAAGGGATTCGCCTTTCTGGAGCCGGAGTTCTCTGATCCTAGTCGCAAGCGACACCGAGCACCTCCACGATTCAACAAAGCATACGACGAACGTCTGCCGTCAGGTCAATCGGACGGAATCATAGCACCGTGCTTGACAAGCGCCATCCGTCAGATACACTGATACGCATTCGGCTGCCCATACCGGACGGCCAGAGAAGAAGGAACTGAAGACATGGTTAAGACCGCGACCCGTCGTGCACCGATTGGCACGACCGCAAAGACCGGCGAGATCTGCCCCGAGAGCGGGGTCTGGAAAGTCGTCGGGAACCCCTCCACCACCGCCCCCATTGCGAAGGGAAACCGCATGCCCCCCTACGACGGCAGGGCGGTAACCTGGAAGCTCATTCAACACGCCTAGCTAGGAGGAAGACCTATGCCGAAGAACGAGCGGACTTCCAAATCGGTGGCCTCGAAAGCGTCGAAGCTGCTGTCCAACCCCAAGACGCCGAAACGCGTGCGGAGCGTCGCAGCGTCGGCACTCACTCAGGCGCCGGACAGAAAGGCAAGGCGCAAGGGCAAGAAGTGAAGGACGGCGGGTCGTTCGCGCCCGCCCCTTCCATCATTCCGATCTGTTTCGACCGTTCGGAGCTTATTCGGTGTTCGGTCCGTCTCGCGTCGACACAACACCTTGAGCAGGATGCACTTCTCGCCCAGCGAGCACAGGATTCCTAATCCTGGGGTCGCAGGTTCGAGTCCTGCCGGGCGCGCCATCGATCACGAAGGGGTCAGGTTGGTGCGCGCGAGGATTTCGCGCGACGCGGCGCGTGTTATCGTCGGCAAACAGGTCAACCGGGAAAGACCCCAAGATGGCGAACATCACGGTCAAACTCTTTGCCTCGTTGGGCGAATTCCTGCCCCCTGAGGCCAAGGACAACGCGATTCGACTTGCGCTGCCCGAAGACGGCACGGTCGGCGCGGCGATCAACGAATTGAAGGTGCCGACCGAGCGCTGCCATCTGGTGCTGCTGAACGGCGTCTTCGTACCGCCGGCCCAGCGGGCCTCGGCAGCGCTGGCAGACGGCGACACGGTCGCGATCTGGCCCCCGGTCGCCGGCGGTTGACCGGTTCGTCGAGCCAGACAACCGACCGCATCGTCAAGGACATGGCCCTGACGCCGGCCGATTTCGCGCGCCTTTTGCCCAGAGCCCTCGACGGATGGACCTATGAGGTCGGGCCGGCCGGGGCGACCATCGGAACGGCCGAGCGCGGCATCACGATCACGCTGACCGAGATGCCGCGGCGCGTGATCACCAGCCTGTTGAGCATCGAACTTAGCAAGGTGGAGATAACCTTTCGCGGTCTCGACCCCGGCGAGCAAAAAAGTTTCCTGGAGCGCTTCGACCGCACGTTCCAGCGCGGCGGCGGCTGACGCGCCACGCCGACCGGGCCCCGGCGGCCCGCCACGATTGGCGTTTCCATCTGCGCGCGGGTTTCCTAAGATGCCCCACTAAGAGCAATTGACAATGCAAAGGGGCAACTATGCATAAGTCACTACTCATTGATCCTGAGAAGTGTACCGGCTGTTTGCAGTGCGAAATGGCCTGTTCTCTGGACAACGAAGGGGTCTTCAACCCCACGAAATCGCGCATCAAGGTCTTCCGGTTCCACGCCCAGGGTCGCGCGGTTCCCTATACCTGCACCCAATGTGCCGAGGCTTGGTGCGCGGAAGCCTGCCCGGTCGATGCGCTGGTGCGCAGCAAGGAGACCGGCGCAGTCGAGGTGCTGGACGACGTCTGCGTTGGCTGCAAGGTCTGCACCATCGCGTGTCCGTTCGGCACCATCAACTACAACCAGGCCACCGGCAAGGTCGTGAAATGCGACCTGTGCGAGGGCGATCCCGAATGCGCCAAGGCCTGTCCGACCGAGGCGATCACCTATGTGGACGCCAACTGGACCGGTTTGGACAAGATGCGCCAGTGGGCCGACAAGACCGACAATTCGGCTCAGGCATCGGCGTAGCGAGATAGAGGGAGACAGATCATGGCATGGGCAGAACAGATCCTGAGAGTCGACCTGACAAACGGCACCTGCAAGGCCGAACCTCTCAACATGGAATGGGCGCGCAAGTATCTGGGTCAGCGCGGCCTGGCGACCAAGTACCTCTCGGAGGAAATCGACCCCAAGGTCGATCCGATGTCGCCGGACAACAAGCTGATCATGACGACCGGCCCCTTGACCGGCACCTGCGCTTCGACCGCGGGCCGTTATTCGGTCGTCACCAAGGGCGCGCTGACCGGCGCGATCGCGTGTTCGAACTCCGGCGGTTTCTTCGGCAACGAAATGAAGAACGCCGGCTGGGATATGATCATCTTCGAGGGCAAGTCGCCCAAGCCGGTCTACCTGCTGCTTCAAGATGACAACGCCGAGCTGATCGACGCCGGCGACTACTGGGGCGCATCGTGCTGGGATGTCGAAGAAGGCATCAAGGAAAAGCACGGCGATCCCTTGATCCGCGTCGCCTCGATCGGCGTCTCCGGCGAAAAGGGCGTCAAGATTGCCTGCGTCGTCAACGACATGGACCGGGCCGCCGGGCGTTCCGGCGTCGGCGCGGTGATGGGTTCGAAGAACCTGAAGGCCGTCGCCATCCGCGGCACCAAGGGCGTTCCGGTCAAGGACACCAAGGCGTTCATGGCAGCGACCGCCGCCGGTAAGGAAGTCCTGGCCGGCAACGCGGTGACCGGTGAGGGCCTGCCGGCCTATGGCACCCAGGTCTTGATGAACGTCATCAACGAGACCGGCGCGCTGCCGACCCGCAACCACCGCGACGTGCAGTTCGAAGGCGCCGGCGATATCTCCGCCGAGGCCATGGTCGCCAAGCGCGACAGCGACGGCAAGGCGAACCTGATCACCAACGCCGCCTGCTTCGCCTGCACCATCGCCTGCGGACGCGTGTCACAGATTGAGCGCACCCACTATACGGTCAAGGACCGCCCGCAATACCAGATCGTCTCCGGCGGTCTGGAATACGAAGCGGCATGGGCGCTTGGCGCGGCGACGGGCGTCAACGACCTGGACGCGCTGACCTTCGCCAACTTCATCTGCAACGAGCAGGGCATGGACCCGATCTCGCTCGGCGCCACGGTGGGCGCGGCCATGGAGCTTTATGAAGACGGCGTGCTAACGACGGCGCAGACCGGCGGGATCGAGCTTAACTTCGGCAGCGCCGAAGCGCTGACCGCGGTCACCGAACTGTGCGGCAAGGGCGAGGGTTTCGGTGCGGAGATCGGTCTGGGCTCCAAGCTGTTCTGTGAGAAATACGGCAAGCCCGAACTCTCCATGAGCGTCAAAGGCCAGGAGTTCCCGGCCTACGACTCCCGCGGCATCCAGGGCATGGGTCTGGCCTATGCCACGTCGAACCGGGGCGCCTGCCATCTGCGCGGCTATACGGTGGCGTCCGAAGTGCTTGGCATTCCCGAAAAGACCGACCCGCTGGTGCCCGACGGCAAGGCCGGCCTGGTCAAGGCGTTCCAGGACGCCACGGCGGTCTTCGATTCGGCTGGCATCTGCATCTTTACCTCGTTCGCCTGGACACTCGACGACGTGGCACCGCAGATCGACGCGGCCTGCGAAGGCGAGTGGACAGTCGATTACCTGCTGGAGGTCGGCGAGCGCATCTGGAACATGGAGCGTCAGTTCAACCTGGCGGCGGGCTTCACCGGCAAGGACGACAACCTGCCGCAACGGCTCTTGAAGGACGCGGCCAAGACCGGCCCGGCTGAAGGCCTGACCAATCAGCTCGACAAGATGCTGCCGGAGTACTACGCGGCACGCGGCTGGACGGTCGATGGCGTACCGACCAATGAGACGCTCAGCCGCCTGGCGGTCTGACCGTCCTTTCGTCCTTAAACAGCGCGGGCGCTTCCCACCGGGAGCGCCCGCGTTTTCTTGTTCGGCAACCGTGAGACAAGCGCCGCTAAATGCGGCGGCGTTTCAGCGGCGCAACCAGATCGTCAATATTCGGCTGTTGGTCGAGGTGTTTGATACGGTCGATGATGTCGGCCACCTCGTTGCCTTCGGCAAAAAAGAAGTAGGTTTTGAGCTTGTCTTCGATCTCCGCGTCGCTCAGCGGATCGGCAGGGTCGCCGCGCGGGCAATCGCGTGACGCTGTTGTCGTTGTGCCATCGCTGTGGGTCACGGTAATCGTGCACGCCGACTTGGCCGGAAAGGCAGCGGTGATTGATGCGTCCTCGTTGACCGACACTTTCGCCATGAGCGCGTTCAGCGTCGGATCGTTTGCGAACGGCTCATCGAAATCCTGATAGGCGATCGAACCCTTGGTCAGGACGGCGGCGACACAATAGGGCAGCGAATGGGTTCGCCCGGCACGGCTGTCGGGCTGCCACGCGGTCTCGCCAGCGGCGATGTTGACGCACATCTTGTAAGTGGCGACCTCGATCTTATCGATCGACGTGGCATCGCCAATCTTCGGCACCAGATCAAGCGCGACATCGATCGGCGTCTGGCAGAACACAAGCGCCGGCCAACGTTTGAAGACGATCGAACCCAAATCAGGCGTCGGTTCAAAGATGTCATCGACATGAGGGAAGAACCGATCGATACCCGCCGTGCCTTGGTAGATCTCATAAGGGCCTTCGATGCCCGCCTGGGCCATCTTGGCGGCGAACAACCCGCGCAAGGCGCAGGATGCGTAGGTGCAGTGTTTCCAGTCGGTCACACGGTCGCGCGACGGCTGGTTGGTATCGAGCCCCAGGCCACCGGCGATGCGCTGGGCGTTGGTCAGTTCGTCAGCGCTCAAGCCGAGCGCGCAACCGATAACCAGCGTCGTATAGAAGATCGCCGCCGCGTCGTGATCGTACTCGACAGATTCCGGGAAATAGTAGTCGGAGTAGACCCCCGCCAGCATGTAGGCGACGTGGCTGAGCCGCAGCACCTCGTCGCCGGACTTGCCGAGCCAGTCGGCCAGCGTCAGAACCAGCGAGATGTTGTCGGACGGATGCGCCACGCCCATGTTGTTTGGCGAGAAGTAAGTGTTCAGAAGATCGCTGCGGCGTCCGAGAATCGCGTTCAGGAAGAGCGAGTCGGCATGCGTTGCTTTCTTGTCGACGCCCCAGACCTGCACGCCGTCGCCGACCGGGGCAATATCGATCATGCGTTCGAACTTGGTGAGCATTTCGGTGTCGTACAACGACCCGCAAATGCCGGCGTAGGAGTCGATGAGATTGCGCCTCAGGATGTGCGCGGTATCCGAGTCGATCGTCGCGTTGAACGTGTCGAGGGCGAACTCCGACAGTCTCTCTTCAATGAGTTTCGTCATCGGACTTCGCCAGGTTCAGATAAATTTGCACCCTCGCGAACTTGTCGTTCTTGAGCGTATAGAACGCGGCGCAATGGCCCCAGAACACCTCGCCGGCCTTGCGGGGTCCCAGGTAGTCGGTATCCTTCAGGCACCGCCATTCGATGTCCAACTCGACAGCGACCTTATCGTCGTTCGCCATGAAGTTCTTCAGGTGCAGGATCTCGTGAATACCGTCATGACCTGAATTTTTGCCGGCGTTCCAAAAGCCAACCAGCTCGTCCTTGCCTTTGAACGTGCCCTTGAAGGGATGGATGAAGACGGCGTCGGGATCATAATAGGTGTCGAACACCGCGCTCTTGTCCGGCGCGTTGTTGAACGCCTTTTCATAGGCCTCGAACTGGTCCTGCGTGAAAATCATGCGGTCTTTCCCTGAGCTGCAAGTGTCTGGGTTCACGGTCGCGCGCGCGAAGGTAGTCGTTGGTCATAAGGTGTTCAAGATAGCGCTGAAAAGCCGCCTCCATCTACTCCACCACAAAGGTCGGCGTGAACGAGGCGGGTGCCAGCGACTCCGTCGTGCCGATGACATCGACATTGTCCGGCGTCACCATCTGGATCGCCGGGCCGACGTGGAGGATCTCCAACTCGCCCTCCAGCATGCGCACAGCCTGGTCAATGCCCAGCCGACCCTGCAGCACCGGGAAGTCGGTCGGCGCGGCCAGGATGCGGTCGCGCTTGATGCCGCGATAGACGGCGTGGGTGAAGTAGTCCGCGAGGACCTGGATGTCGTCGGAGAGGCCGCGCGCGCGTAGCACGCTGACCGCCGCCTCGGCGGCCACGGCGCTGCCGACGATGTAGTCGACGTCCGGGCGTTCTTCGAGCGCCTCTTCGACCAGGATCAGCTGGATCTCCTTGCCGGTGTCACCGTACTTCGTGACGACGATCTCGGCCGAGCTCGCCTCAAGCCCGCCGCGGAAACCCTCCTCGACGAAGGGCACCCAGCCCGAGCCGTCGGGGCCCGGGAACCACGCGACCTTGACCGGGTCGGAGCCCGCCGGATGGAGTTCGGCCAAGTAGTCGCCGACCATGCGGCCCATGGTCACCCACCACACGCCGGTCTTCGCGGTGACGCCGGGATCGGCGATATCGTTGACGACGGCGATGACGGGAATATCCGTGGCGATCTCCAGCACTGTCTCGGTCAGACCGTCGAAGCTGACCGTACCCAGCAGCAGGATATCGGCGTTTTCCGCGCATTCGCGCACCTGGGCGATCTGGCGCTCGACATTGGGATAACCGCCGGCTTCGACAACCTCCAGGCGGATGCCCAGCCGGCGCGCCTCCTCGACCATGCCGTAGTTGACGGAGATCCAATAGGAGTCCTTCAGGTGCGGGTAAGACGCGCAGAGGCGCCACGGCCGCGACACCGCGGCCAGCGGCGCGTAATCGAGCGTCGTCGACGGGCTGCGGTAGTCGAACGGCTCAGACCAAGCCTCGACGCTCCAGGTCTCCTGGGCGTGGCCAGGTACCGCGCTCAGCATCAGTCCAAGGACCGCCGGAACGCCCAAGCGGGCAGCGAGTTTTCGGCAAATCGAGATCATGGGCTATCATGGCATACCGGCTTCACGACGCGAAAGCCGGACGGGAGGCTTAACGTGTGGCGTCTTGGCATTGGCGGACGGCTGTTTATCGCGTTCGCCGGCATCACGGCATTTTCGCTGATCGGCGGTCTGATCGGCTGGTGGATCCTGTCCCATGTGGAAGAGGCCCAGTCGACGATCACCGAGCGCGCGCTGCCCGCGGTCGCCGACGCCCATAAGATCGCCGACCTGGCCGGCCAGATCATCGCCGGCGGCGCGGTGCTGGACAACACGGAGTCCCAGGAACAGCGGATCGCCGAGGCCGACCGCTTGTTCGCCCGCGCAGTCGAACTGCAGGATCTCCTGAACCGCATGGTCGCCTATGGCTACGACGACCAGGATGTCGCGCCGGTGCGCGCGCTTGCCGCCAGCCTGATCGAGAACCTGCACAGCCAGAACGCGCTCGTCGAGGAACGCCTCGCGCTCGACGAGACCTTTGCCGAGCGCATCGGTGCCAGCCTGGAGGCGGCAACGGAGCTTTATTATCTGTCGGAGACGTTGGTCGCCAACGCCTCGGCCGGCACCACCGCGGTGATCTCCAACCTTTACGAAATCGTCGGAGGGGATGACGGAACAGAACGTTCACTCGGCGCGCTCGACCGGCTGCTTGAACAGGACATCTTTATGATGGAGCGCATGTTCGAGCTGAGGCTGCGCAGCTCCGAAGTCGGTTTGTTGCTCAATCAACTCAACCGCACGGCAACAACGGATGAGGTCGACTGGCTTGAATCAACTTATGCCCACAATGTCGGCATCATCGAACGGCGCGTCCAGAGCATTCAGGACCCCGCACGGCTGATCCAGGCCAATGACTTTGTTGACCAGCTCACAAGGGTGCATCCCGGTGGCGCCGACGATGTCTTTGCCTTGCGCGAACGCGTTCTGGCGATTCGCGCGAACCTGGACGCGCTCGCGGCGCAGAACCAGACGGTTTCGCTGCAGATGCGCGAGCGCGTCGATCAGCTTGTCGCGGGATCGCAGGCACTCGCACGCTCTGCGGAGACAGCTGTCGATCGTGCGTTCGGCGTCGGCGGCATCACCCTGGCGGTGCAGACGGCGATCTTCCTGGTTATCGCGACGCTGATCGTCTGGCTCTACGTCAACCGCAACCTGGTTCGGCGGCTGACAGGGTTGGCCGACGTCATGAACAAACTGGCCGAAGGCAACCTGGCCGTTCCGGTACCGGTCTCCGGACGTGATGAACTGACGCGCATGGCAGAGACCGTGCAGGTCTTCAAGGACCAGGCGATCGTCAAGCGCAGCCTGGAAGAAGAACGCGTGCGCACGGAGATCGAGTTGCGCCGGCACAAGAGCGAGCTGGAAGAACTCGTCCGTGAGCGCACCGCGCAGCTGATCGAAGCCAACGATCGCCTGAAGCTGGAAGCCGAAAGCCACGACGCCGCGCGCGCCCGCGCCGAACGCGCCAACCAGGCGAAGTCCGAATTCCTTGCCGCCATGAGTCATGAGATCCGCACGCCGATGAACGGGATCCTGGGCATGCTGCGCATCCTCGAGCACAGCCCGATGAGCGATAGTCAGCGCGAGCGCCTCTCGATCATCCGCTCGGCAAGCCACACCTTGCTCGGTATCCTCAACGACATCCTCGACTATTCGAAGATCGAGAGCGGGCGCATGGATATCGATGAGGTCACCTTCGACCTGCGCTCGCTGATCGACGACATCAGCGCGCTGATGCGCTTCCGTGCACGCGAAAAGGGCCTCAACCTCGCGACATCGGTGAGCGGCGACGTGCCGGCGGCGATCATCGGCGACTCCGGCAAGCTGAGCCAGGTGCTGCTCAATCTGATCGGCAATGGCATCAAGTTCACCGAGCACGGTGCGATCGAGTTGGCGGTCAGTGAAATCGCGGCCGAGGGCCGGCACACGCTGCGTTTCGACGTCACCGACACCGGTATCGGCATCGCCGACAAAGACCAGCAGCACCTGTTCGACGCGTTCTTCCAGGCGAGCCCCGCCGCCGGACGCGCCCAGGAGGGCACCGGCCTTGGGCTCGCCATCTCCAAGCGCCTGGTTGAAATCATGGGTGGTCGGATCGGTGTCGAGAGCGAACCGGGCAGAGGCAGCCGGTTCTGGTTTGAGCTGCCGTTTGATGAAGGTAGCGTCGACAACGTCCTGCGACACGGCGACGAGCTGCCCGGCCTCGATCAGCGCCTGGGGTCACGCCGCATCCTGGTGGTCGAGGACAACGCGATCAACGGCGCGGTGGTCGAGACATTCCTGCAGCACATGGGTCATGAACCGGTGATGGCATTGACCGGCGAAGAAGCGGTCGAACTGGTCGCCAAGAGCGACTTCGACGCGGTGTTGATGGATATCAGCCTGCCCGGCATCGACGGCATCGAGGCGACGCGCCAGATCCGCCAGATGGACGACCACGCACGCAGCGCCGTGCCGGTCATCGCCATGTCCGCCCATGTCTTCAGGAGTGAGATCAGCCAGCATCTCGACGCCGGCATGGACGCATTTGTCGGCAAACCGCTCTCGCCGGAACTGCTGGCCGAGACTCTGGCCAAGGTCATCCTGGAAGGCCGCCACGGTCTGGTCGTCGTCGCCGATGCCGACGACGCGGACGGTGGCGAGCCGGCCTTGCTCGACGAGCGCGTGCTGCAGCAGGACCGTCAGGCATTGGGCGACGTGCGCCTGGATCATCTGATCGCCACCTTTGCCGCGACCGCACCCAAGCAGCTCGAACAGATTCAGCAGGCCGCCCATGACGACGACAGGGAGACGCTGATCCGCATGGTGCATAGCCTGAAGAACGGCGCGACGAGCCTGGGCCTTTACCGGCTGGGCCGAGTCTGCGAGTCCTTGGAGTTGACGCTTCGGCGCGAACCCGGTTTCAAACCGCCATCAGATGACCTCGCGGATCTCGCAGCGGTCTTCGATCTCTCGGTTGCCGCCATCGCCGACATGCAAGACGCCTGGCGCAACGAACGGGCGACCGGCTGACCGCGCTAGATCGGATCGCCTGTTGATTGGGCCACTGTGTGGCTCAATCAACAGGCGTGAATCCGATCGGCATCAAAATTGACAGAGCAGATTCACCCACGTCGATGTCATCGCGTAGCGATCCCATCAAAGTGGGATCTGCTCTACATGTGGTCGCCCGCGAAGATGTAGCCTTCGCCGTGCGCGGTGATGATCAGCTCCGGGTTCTTCGGATCGGTCTCCAACTTGCGCCTTAGCCGGCGCACCAGCACATCGACCGTGCGGTCGTTCGGCGTCTCGACACGATGGGTGACATGGTTCAACAGGCGTTCGCGCGCCATGACCGTTCCCGGATGATCGGTGAACGCGCACAGAAGTTCGAACTCCGCGCGGGTCAGCGATGTCTTCTGGCCGCCCGGCGCGGTCACCGTGCGCGTGCGCATGTCGAACTGCCAGCCGGAGAACCGCCGGACCTCCTGATGATCGCCGGCCGCCCGTCGCGTTCGCCGCAGCAGGTTCTTCACCCTGGCCATCACCTCGCGCGGGTTGAACGGCTTGGTGATGTAGTCATCGGCGCCCATTTCCAGACCGACAATGCGGTCGACCTCGTCGGTCCGGCCGGAGACGAAGATGATGCCGATATCCGAACGCCGCCGAATGCGCCGGGTCAGCTCCAGCCCGTCCTCGCCCGGCAGGTTGATATCGAGCAGCAGAAGGTCCGGCATATCCGACAGCAGCACCCGCTGCATCGCCTTGCCGTCGGCGGCCTCGCTGACGCGATAACCGGCGACCTCCAGATAGCTGGTCAGCTTGGCCCGCGTGACGTCGTCGTCCTCGACGACCAGGATATGAAACCGCTCGGCGTTCACCGCGATCATCCGCCTCCGTCTTTTTCACATTTTTTCATAAAAGCATGCGGATTGTACACAACTGGCACGCTCGTTGTTCAACACCGCCGTCCTATCCTCGATCCGCTGAACAACGCGCCCCAGGGCAAGGGCCTAAAGCATTCAGCGGGGCGTAAGACTGAGGAGGCAAAGAATGAGAGAGTTCAAGAGAGCCATTGGCGTGGCGGCTCTGGGAGCCGTGCTCGGCCTGTCGTCGACGGCCTGGGCCGATTCGAGCGATCCGATCAAAATCCCGATCCACAACTGGTCAAGCCAGATCGTCGGCGCCGAGATCGTCGGCAAGATCCTGAACGAGGCCGGTTATGAGGTCGAATACGTGCCGGCCGACAGCCAGGTTGTCTACACCTCCATGTGCGAGGGCGATATCGACCTGGTCCACGAGGTCTGGCAGGGCGCCTTCGGCGTCGCCTTTGAGGCCGTGGTCGACGAGGGCTGCGTTGTCGATGCCGCGACCCACGACGCCAAGACCCGCGAGGAGTGGTGGTACCCGGCCTATGTTGAGGAAATCTGCCCCGGCCTGCCCGATTGGGAAGCGTTGAACGCTTGCGCGGCACAGTTCTCGACTCCGGAAACCGCGCCGAACGGCCGTTTTCTTGGCGGCCCGGTCGACTGGTTGAAACATGACCAGGAGCGCGTCGACGCGCTGGGCATGGACTTCCAGGTGGTCAACGCCGGTTCGGCGGCGGCGCTTTGGGCTGAGCTCGACTCCGCCTCGGCGCGTGGCGAGCCGATCGTGCTGTTCAACTGGACGCCGAACTTCATCGAGGCGGTCTATGACGGCAAGTTCGTCGAGTTCCCCGAGTACGGCGAAGGCTGCCTGGACGATCCCAGCTGGGGCATGAACCCGGATTCGACCTATGACTGCGGCAATCCCAAGGGCGGTTACCTGAAGATTGGCGTCTGGGAAGGCATGGAGGAGAAATGGCCGGGCGCCTATGCGGTGGTCGAGCAGATTAACTTCTCCAATCTCGACATCGCCGTGATGTCCAAGCTGGTCGACGTTGACGGCATGGAGCCGTCCGAAGCCGCCGATCAGTGGCTGGCTGATAACGAAGACAAGTGGAAGGCTTGGTCGGCATCCGCCGGGAGCTGAGCTCAATCCGGCGTAGGGGGTACCGCGATGGGGGGTCGTCGCGGTACCCTCAACCGGCCCTAGAGCAGAACCCATTTTGATTGAATCGCTCCGCAGTAAGATCAGAATGGGTTCTGCTCTATCTATTTGATAGGAATCGGATTCACACGGTTTGCCCCAATCAAACCGTGACCCGATCAAGAGCGCGTCTAGCCGGTCAAGAAGAACCATCGCGCCCTAGCTTTTTGTCGTGTCGGGGGCGGTCACATGGCGGAACCCATTCTATCGTGTCGCGGCGTCTGGAAGCTGTTCGGCTCCGCGCCCGAGCGATTCTTGAGAGAACACAACGGCGCGCCGAGCCGCGAAGCGCTGATCGAGGCCGGCTACATCGCCGCCGTGCGTGATGCGTCGCTGGAGGTCGCGCCCGGCGAGATCCTGATCGTCATGGGTCTAAGCGGCTCCGGCAAATCGACCCTGCTGCGCTGCTTGGCGCGCCTGATCGAGCCGACCGCGGGCGAGATCGTCTTCGAGGGCGACGACCTGCTGAGCGCCGACGCCAAGCAGATGATCGAGCTGAGGCGTCACAAGATGGGCATGGTGTTCCAGCACTTCGCCCTTCTTCCGCACCGCACGGTCCTGCAGAACGTCGCCTTCCCTCTCGAAGTCCAGGGCATCACCCGCATCGAACGGGAGAAACGTGCGCTCGAAATGATCGAGCTGGTCGGCCTCGACGGCCGCGATGGCTATTACCCGCGCGAACTCTCCGGTGGCCAGCAACAGCGTGTCGGCATTGCCCGCTCGCTCGCCGTCGGTCCGGACCTGTGGTTCCTGGACGAACCGTTCTCCGCGCTCGATCCCTTGATCCGGCGCGAGATGCAGGACGAGTTTCTGCGCCTGCAAAACGTGTTGCAAAAGACCATTGTCTTTGTGACTCACGACTTCGACGAGGCGCTTCGCCTCGCCGACCGAATCGTCATCATGTACGAGGGCGAGATCGTTCAGATCGGCACGGCCGAAGAACTGGTGACGAACCCGGCGACCGATTACGTGCGCGAGTTCACCAACAACATCGCCAAAGAACAGTTCCTGACCGTGCGTCAGGTGATGAGCGACGCGAACGGCGCATCGCTCGGCGATATCCGCGTCGGCATCGACGACAAGCTGAGCGATGTCGCGCGCAGTGTATTGGACGCCGACGGCCCGATCAGCGTGGTTGATCCAAGCGGCGCGCTCGTCGGCCAGCTCACCCGCGCACGCGTCATGGACGCGCTGTTCCCGGCCAAGGAGCCGTGAGCGCGACCGGCGCATCGGCCGATCCGGCCGGCCCTGCACAGGGCGGCGCAAGCGGCCTGGGCACCGGCGCATGGCTGCTCTTTCTTCTGCCCTTCGTGGCGCTTCTCGCCGCGCGACCAATTCTACCGGAATGGGCGGTCCTGACGCCTGAGGCCTGGCGCATCCCGTTCATCGAGTGGATCAACGCCGTCGTCGACGTGTTGAAGAAACACGAGATCTTCGGTCTCTTCACCTTCCGCGATGTGACGCGCGCCATTGCCTCGGCGGTCGAATGGCCGCTCGACCTGATGGACAGCATCCTGGTCTCCGGCTTCAAAGGCACCGGCATCCCGTCCCTGCCCTGGCCTGCCGTCGTCGGTCTGGCCGCCGTCTTCGGCTGGTGGCTGAAGGGCTGGCGCCTGGCGCTTCTGGCCGGCGGCTGCATCTTCTATGTCGCGCTGTTCGGCAAGTGGGAACATTCGATGACGACGCTATCGGTGGTCCTGGTCGCCGCGCCCATCGCCGGCGTGATCGGCCTGGTCCTGGGCGTGATCGCCGCCAAATGGCAGCCGTTCGAGCGTGTGTTGTGGCCGATCCTGAACGTCATGCAGTCGATGCCGCACTTCTCGTACCTGATCCCCGTCGCGATCTTTGTCGGCGTCTCGCACAAGGCCGGTGCGATCGCGACGATCCTGTTCGCCATGCCGCCCATGGCGCGCCTTACGCTGGTCGGTCTGCGCGGCGTGCGCCCGGAGATTCGCGAAGCCGGCATCATGGCCGGCTGCACGCGCGCGCAGATGCTCTACAAGGTCGAGATACCGGCGGCGCGCGAAAGCCTGATGATCGGCGTCAACCAGGTGATCATGCAGTGTTTGGCGATGGTCGTTATCGCGTCCTTCGTCGGCGCCAAGGGTTTGGGCCAGGATCTCTTGTTCCGCCTGCAGGGTCTTAGGATCGGCCAGGCACTGGAAATCGGTGTCGCGATCGTCTTTATCGCCGTCATGCTGGACCGCCTCAGCCTCGCGCTCTCCGAACGCCAGCCCGAGCACCTGCCGGATGGGCCGTGGTGGCGGCGCCATCCTTTCCTGACGATCGCCGGCGTCATCGTCGTTCTGTCGTGCATCGCGGCGGCCATCACGCCCGCCGCGCAGGAGTTTCCCAGTGCGCTCTACATCACAACGGCGCCGCTGTGGGACGGCCTTGTCGATTACATCACGCTACATTTCTACGACGCGCTCTCGGTCTTCCGCGACACGCTTCTGCTGCATATTCTGATCCCCATGCGCAGCGCCTTCCAATGGGTGCCATGGGTCGCGGTCGTCGCGCTGGTTGTCGGTATCGGTTACCGGCTGGGTGGCTGGAAGCTGGTGGTGCCGGTCGCGCTTTTCGTGCTGTTCATCGCGTTCGCCGGCTATTGGGAGCGCGCCTCGATCACCGCCTACATGGTGACCTTCGCGCTGATCGTGTGCATTGTCTTCGGCATGCCGGTCGGCATCTGGGCATCGGGCACGGTGTGGCGCTCGCGTTTCATCCAGCTGGTCTGCGACACCTTCCAGACCTTCCCGTCCTTCATCTACCTGATCCCCGTGATCATGCTGTTCAAGGTCGGCGATGTCGCGGCGATCGCGGCGATCGTTATCTATGCCAGCATTCCGATCGTGCGCTACACGACCTTTGGTTTGAGGAACGTGCCGTCGGAAACCATCGAGGCCGCCATCGTGTCGGGCTGCACGCCGTTCCAGATCCTATGGAAGGTGCGTATGCCACTGGCGATCCCGGAGATCATGCTGGGCATCAACCAGACGATCATGTTCTCGCTCTTCATGGTCATCATCGCCGCCTTCATCGG